>NZ_JAPZQJ010000531.1:0-21555 GCF_027530405.1 Microcystis sp. LE19-41.2A
AAGAGATTTGGGAGGTTAGGAAGTGGGGTGTGGGGTGTGGGGTGTGGGGTGTGGGGTGTGGGGTGTGGGAAGTGGGGTTTTGGGGAAGTGGGGTGTGGGGTGTGGGTTGTGGGGTGTGGGGTGTGGGAAGAATAAATAAAAATAATCTCCTGACTCCTGACTCCACCAATCAACTTTTTCAGCAAACCCTACTTACTTAACGTGATTACCAGCCCCAACTATTGGGAGCGCCTTTAAACGGACCAACCACATCGGAGGTTATCCATCCCCCGTAAAAGTTGCCAGGCTGCGGTTGTACTAATTCGCCGTCGGCATAACAAGCGGTCATTTTGGCAGGATAAAAAGCCAGATAATTCTTAATTGCCTGAAACTCTGGTGTTGGGTCCGGATAATACCAAGCGGCGTTAATTGCCTGTTGGTCGCCAACGGTGATATTGTAATATCCCGCTAGACCTTTCCACTCACAAAAAGACTTTTCTGCTGTGGCTTGCAGGTATTCCATTTTAATATCTTGGGGCGGTAGATAATAAACTGGAGGATGACTGGTTTCTAGAACTCGATAACTGCTTTTAGTATCGGCAATTATCACACCATTAAAGATAATTTTTAGGTGTTTAGGCGATAATTCTAGGCGCGGGGGACGAGGATAATCCCAGACGGATTCCTGTCCTGCTTTTGCTGGTATCGGTTGGGGACGAAACATAATTTTTCTTATATTATTCTCCGAGTCAGTTCACCGTTTACTGATTACTGATCACTGAAAAGAGTTTTCTCAGGGTTTCCACTCGTTCTCGATTGACATTTAAATCCGATTCTCCTAACCGGGAGGCCGAGCGAACATCGATCGCATTTTTGCTAGGATTAAGAAAAAATTCCAGATCATCGACAAATCCTATCCATTGACTGCTAAATTCGGCGTAGAGATAGTTACTATCTTGGCTAATAATTTTAGTTCTCGGTTGGGAGGCGATAATTTTAGCTAATTGCTCGATCGCTTCTTCGCCGCTACCCTGATAACTAAGGGGTTCGATCGCATGAGCCTGATCCTGACTCTGACTACTAACACAATTAGGAGTGACCGGACAAGGAGCCAGTTTACCCTCCCTGACTCCCAAATAATCGGGACGAGTACCGGCGAATAAACTAACGCTATCGGGAGCAATTAACCTAATTCCTAGCCAGATGAGCAGTATTCCTAGGAAAATAAACGGGGTTAGCCGGAAAGATTTTTTCACCGTGTTGGGAGTTTCAGTCATGCTAGTCTTACAGAATCACTTCAATTAACTTAACATTGATAGGTGTGACAATATCAGGAGATAGAATAAGATGTTTCTCGATGAATTACAACCCGTTGTTAAAGAACTGATTCAACAACCGATCGCTTTTTTCGGTGGTTTTGCCTCTGGATTACTGCGCTTGAAACTCTCGGACGATCCCCTCAAAAAATGGTTAGAACAGCAGGGATTAGTCAGTTTTAACGACAATAATCAGGATAATGGCAACGGTCCCCAGTCGATCTCGATCGATTAGGGATCAGGGGTTAGCTGTTGGGGGTGAGGGTATTCTCCCATCCCCAAAACCCCCCGCTTACCACCCCATCAGCTTAACTTGTTGCTGAAAGTAGATAAATTTCCTCGGCTACTCGTTTTAAGCGTCTTAATTGCGCTTCCATATCCTTTTTAGTCCATTTAGCGGCGAATTGCTGGAATCCCCACCCCACAACCGGATTAGGAATCGCAAACTCAAAACGATTGATTAGACAAGTGCCGCCATCATTGGGTTGACATTCCCAGCGATCGCAACCACGAAAAAAGCCTTCAAATTGCCAGACAATTAACCCCGGTTCCCTCTCAATTACCGTACTTTTTAGCGTTGGCTGAATTAGGGGAATTTGAATCAAAAAACGACTTCTCCCACCGATATCGGTCTTCCAATCCCCGATAGGTTCACAAACTAACAATGGATTCAACCAACGACGCATTAACTCTAAATCCGTGATACAACGCTCTACCGTCGTGGCACTAGCTTTAATCTGAATTGATTGTTCAAATACTTGACAAGATGACATTGATCTGCTTATAAGTGGGTGGGTGGAATTAAATATAAGATGAACGTAGGTTGGGTTGAAGCATGAAACCCAACGCCTGCATGGGTTACGCTACCGCTAACCCATCCTACAAATAATTGTGCCTCCCTACTTAAATTGCTGGCTGAGAATTATCGGTAGTCGGACAAAAATAAAGTTAACTGTGCAGACAAGGCAACAGTAAGGGTTTCGGCCTTGATTACATTTCTTAACATAGTGTTGTTTATAGCCTTTCTCATCAAGATAAAGTGTAACCTAATTTGCTATGGACGACCGGCGACCGACTCCCCAAAACGAAAACTTCCTACCTCACCATTAAGATAACTGCTCTCAAGCTCACTTTTTCACTAGCTTGAGCAACTCTCGAAAACGTTGGCGTAAACTCTCGATATTAACTGATAATAACATTGGTATCGAGAACAAAGCGTCTAGTCATCTTCATTTAAGAGAGATTCTAAAATTTCAAGGGTTAATCCTCTCTCTTGTGCTTTTTGTCCAATAGTATCCATCGTTTTATATAATTTGTCCAGAGATTCTTTTCTAGATAAATTTGAAGATTGAACATAAAAAGCGATTTTTTCTGCTATTTTTTGACGCTCTTCTTCCGTTGCATTCCAATAAGTTTCAGCAACATCTAAAGGAACTTTGATTAGGATTTCTGTTTGATAGTTTGTCATAATTATATTTTCTGAGTTTAGTAGTAAAGAAATTTAGTCGAAATTAATAGCTTCCCTTCAGCCAGCGTTACAGTCTAGAAGTTTCAGTTACTCTAGCGCATTGTTAAACTGATTGTCAAGTTTAGTTACTCTCAATTTAATATCTGTAATTTACTTTGGTTGCGAAAAACCAGTGCCGCTAGTGTAAGTATTCTCCAGCGCCGGGGCTAAATCTAGAGATGACGTTGGGGGGAAGGCTAATGTGGGAACGGTAAATAAATTTCGCTGAGTTGCTTGCTATGATTAGGGGTAATTATTAACACTTCTTAAAGAGCGAGTGGGAAAATGAGGCAAGTCATTGTATATCGAGACGAAGATGGCTATTGGATTGTGGAGTGTCCAAGTCTCAAGGGCTGTGTTAGTCAGGGAAAAACGAAAGAAGAAGCCTTGATTAATATAAAAGAGGCGATTGCCGGTTATATTGCGGCTTTAGCGGAAGACGGCCTGCCGATTCCAGCAATTATTAGAGACGTTGAAGTCTAACCATTATGAGCGGAATTAATCGCGAGATTTTTCTTGACACTAAGCATATTTCTAAACATCTACCGAATACTCCACAATCACGGAGATTACTGTTACGAGGACGAGCTATTCATGTGTTTAAAGATGAAGATACAATGCTACGAGTTATTCAGGCTATCATGGAAAGGGGTGAATACACGGGCAATGTTCGAAACTATGAGCGCTATGGGCTATTCTTTGCCGAAGCGATTGGTTGTCGTATCAGCCCAGATGGTTTAAAGTCTTCTTTATTCTACGGCGAGGTTAAGATTAATGCAAACAACGAATATCACGCAATTCCTCGAACCCGACCTAGTGAAGGATAATTGGCGCTTCCTAGAAGTTTGGGTGGATTCCATGCAGTCCCCTCCCTATATCCTGCTAGTGTTGATCGATAAGGCGAGGGGGTGTTATGTTTTTGATCCTGCTGAAAAGTACCGTCTCGTCAAGGCGTTTCCAGATTATGAAGAGGCTCAACTCTGGCTCTTGGAAGATGAATACGAACCGATTGAAGGACGATTATCTAGTGAGGAAAGCGCTTAGATTTGTTTAAACTTGTCGTTTGGAATGAAGTCAGAATATCGCCTTACCAGTGCCGTTAGGGTAAGCACCGAGATAGTTACGAATGGAGTCAGGTTTGGGTAATTGGCGCTAGGATTATCGGAGGATTTTCTTTCGGCGCTGGTAGAAAACAATTAAGAGGATTTATGATCCCAGTTAATGAGGCTCAACAAAAGTTGCAGGATTTGATTGATTCAGTGACTGTTTCCCACGAACCCATTATTATTGAGGGATGCGATGGTAATGCAGTTTTGCTATCTGAAGGGGATTGGAAATCGGTACAAGAAACGTTATATCTCCTCTCAATTCCGGGGATGCGAGAATCAATTCGGGAGGGACTGGCAACGCCGGTTGAAGAATGTGCTGAGGAGCTAGAATGGTGAGGTGGAAATTGGTTTACACCAAACAGGCGCAGAAAGACGCTAAGAAGCTTAATTCTAGTCATTTAAAAAATAAAGCGCAGATGTTACTTGACATTCTTCAGGTCAATCCATTCCAAAATCCCCCGCCTTAGGAAAAGTTAGTGGGAGATTTGAATGGTGTGTACTCTCGGCGAATAAGCATTCAGCATCGTCTTGTGTACGAAGTTATTCAATCTGAGGGTATAGTTAAAATCCTGCGGATGTGGACACATTATGAATAGCGTTAAGACATCGTTAAATCTAGGATTTGCTGAAACTTTTTCGGCAAACCCTAACTATAGGCTCAAGCTCACTTTTTCACCAGCTTGGGCAACTCTCGAAAACGTTGGCGTAATCTCTCGATATTAGCCGATTTCCCGCCGTAACGCCAATCAACGTAGGCGCGAGCAATCTCCTCGATAATATTCGCCACTGGCGGCGGTTGGACGCTGCGGGCGGCGGTGGCGTATTCTAAAGGGGTTTGAGCGGGATGTTTACCATAACCAGCTTCTGTTAAGATTCCTAACATTTGCTGGTATAAACGCTCGATTGGTGGTAGTTTTGCTAACCGGCGACCCCGACGCCAACGATGGAACTGTCCCCATCCTAACCAACCAGCGTAAGCGAAGACGACCCCGACTAAACCGCCGAGAATTCCCCCGAAAAGACTGCCGGAAATAAAGCGCCATAACCAGGCCAATAACTGACCGATAGTAACGATAACATTTTCCCAAATCAGGCCGAGAAAACCCGTTACTGGGGAGGGCAACCATCCGGCCACCCATTGCCAAAATTGCTTGAGGACGCTAAAAGGTTCCGCTTCCTCAAAGGATGGGGGAATTAATTCGTGGCCCGGGATAGGATCGAAAGTGTACCAACCGTAACCAGGGAAAAACACCTCTGTGATGGCGTAAGCGTCCGTATTTTGGACAACATAAAAGCCAGTAAAAGGATTAAACTGGCCAGGGGCAAAACCGGTGGCTAATCGGGCAGGAATACCGATCGAGCGTAACATAATCGTTAACACGGTGGAAAAATGATCGGCGTAACCCCCCTGAAAACGAAACAAAAAGGCCGGGACTAAATCCTCATTTTCGGCTAAAAAGGGCAAATCGGTTTTTAATTCATAGTTTTGCTTTAATGCTTGGGCCAAATATAGGGCCTTCTCGTAGGGAGAGGTTAACGGTGTGGGAGATTTTGCCAGCAATTCCTCGGTTTTTCGGCGGACTTTCGGGGCAATTTCAGCAGGAATTTGTAAATAATACTTGAGAATAGACTTAGGGTAGGTTTCTGGTGCCGATCGCAGTTGGCTGCGATTGCGTTCTGGCACTTGTGAGATTACAGTATAAGTTAGCCCTTCTGCTAATCCTCCCGGCGACCTTAAGCTATTTTCTCGGTCCAGAGATACCTGTCGAGTGGGAAAAAAGAGAAACTGGGGCGAAGTAAGAGCAGGGATAATATTCGGTAAACTGGAGACAATGCTGTAAGTTTGGACTACCTGATGAGTTTTTGCTTGGGTTGCGGGTAACGGCACAAAAAAGCGATAGGACCAACTACTGCGATTTAAATCCTCTAATTCTTGATCTCGCGAGATTTGCCACCCTTGACCAGTATAGCGATCAAACGCCATCGCCCGCCAGAATCCGGGGGCTTGAGAACGTACCCGCATGACTATCTGGGGAGTCATACTTCCCCGCAAATTTTGGTTGATTTGGGTGTTAAAACCGTAATAAAAGGTAGAATCTAGCTGTCCTGACCCCGCAGTGGGACTATTACCGCCATTTACGCCACCATTCCCCGTTTCACCCTCGCGCACATAGCCGGGGTTAACGATTTGTCGGTCTCCCTGTTCAAAATCCTGATTTTCCATACCTCCTGGACTATTGACGGGAAAAGATTGAATTTGATAACCAGGAAAACGCGGCATCAGGGCAAAAATTGTCAATCCCAAGAGGAGAATTGTCAGAAAGAAAATCCCGAAACGTTTGGGAGAAAGGGGAGAATTTTGTGGGGAAACTAATTTTTTTGTAGCTAGACGGGGGGGTTTCTTTGCCAAGAAAGGGAGACTCTGATTGAGATTATCTAAACCTAAACGAGAACGATAGTCTAAAACTAGGGTAGGTAGGGATAAAAGCAGAAAGAGGATTAACCAAGGCGCAAAAGCAAGGGTTTGAGAGATTGTCCCGGCGACTCCCAAGAGAATTAAACCGATTACCATAGAATAACCTAAGTCTTTGCGTCGGGGCAGGTCAAAACTATGGAGAATTTGTAATTGAATTAATAATTGTGTTAGAGCAATGCGACTATCCTGCATCGCAACGATATTACCCAAGAATAGCGCCAACACTACCAACATTCCGATCGCTATACAAAATTTTGCCCCAATATTGCGCTTTTTCCTGCGTCGCCAACTCCAGATTCCGCCGATAATACTGAGAGGAACGGCCCAAATACTGGTATAACTATCAGTAGCCACATCGGTGGCGATAATACCGACGATTACTAAAGCTTGCACCAGAATTCTTAAAATAATCGATTCCTCGGTTTCTGGCAAGGGAGAAGATTCTATCTTTTGCCAGAGGGTTTTTAAGGAAGGTCTTGGACGAGCGGCACTGCTAACCATAGGGTAAATTGGGAGAAGGACAAAGAAGTTAATTTTATATTTCCCAGTTTTAATCTCGATCGCTCCATGGGGTAAAGTGGATTTTAGATGTCAGGAGTCAGGAGACGGGAGATAGGGAGCAAAAAGCTGATGACTGATAACTGATAACTGATAACTGATAACTGATAACTGACCTATGATAGCCGTTACCAACCCTGAAATTTTACCGTTACTTCATCCCCTGATTGGACAATTAGCCACAGCAATTCTGTCCCACTGGGAAAATTATCTTGATTTGTCGCCCTTTGAGTTACCCGAAGGTTTAGGCTATGTGGAGGGACGTTTAGAAGGGGAAAAATTAATTATCGAGAATCGCTGCTATCAAACCCCCCAGTTCCGCAAAATGCACCTAGAACTGGCTAAACTGGGCAATGGTTTGGATATACTTCACTGTGTCATGTTCCCCCGTCCAGAATATCCGCTGCCGATGTTTGGATGTGATATAGTCTCCGGCAAAGCGGGAATCAGTGCCGCTATTGTGGATCTTTCTCCCACCAGTGTCGATAAAACCCTCTCTAGTGCCTATAATCAAGCTTTAGCGGCTTTACCTGGGGTCGATTTCGCTCAAGCTCGTGATTTGCCGCCTTGGGGTCATATTTTCTCGGAATATTGTCTGTTTATTCGTCCCGAAACCGCCGCCGAGGAACGACAATTTTTACAAAGAGTAACAGATTTCTTGACAATTCACTGCAAATGTGCTAGGGAAAGTCAGCCTCTTTCTGGGGAAGAAGCGCGCATTTATTTACAGGGACAACGGGATTATTGTAGTCAACAGCAGAAAAACGATAAAACTCGGCGTGTACTAGAAAAAGCCTTTGGTTGGGAATGGGCAGAGCGTTATATGACGGGCGTTCTCTTTGATCTGCCCGATTAAGTAGGGAGGCACAATTATTTGTCGGATGGGTTAATGGTATAAAACCCTACACCCCACACCCCACACCCCACACCCTGCCCCTTCAGCAGACCCTAACTAGCGGTTTTGGTTATGCTGCCACGGAATTTTTTCAGAGAAGTAGATTTTAGTACTTGTCAACCGCAGTAACTCGACTGTTGGTGATTTTTTCGAGTTCGGGGGTAAGGATCATGAAAAGTCAAATATTAGCAATTGCAGCTTTAGGAACTTTAGCGGTTTTTAATTGTTTTCCTGGGGTAGCTTATAGTCAACCGCTACTTGTCGGCCAAGAACCAACCACACCCACCTTGATCGTAATTGATGATGAGGAGATGGCACAACTTCCTGTGCCTGTTCGTGATTTTTTGCAGCTTTACAAAGCGGGTAATATTGATGGGGCGGTCGATTTTTGGAGGGATAGTGCGATCAAATTTATATCACTACATTCAGATTCAAGTGAAAAAGATCGAAAAGATGCCTTAGATAAAATTAATCAACAAATTTCTATGGTAAAAAGTGTTTTGAAGGTATTCAATCAGGAGTACGGTGTCTGTAAAGACTATACGGTTCTGCAAGAATATACTAGCGTTCAAGATACGTATAATATAAAAAGTTTCTTGCTAAGAACTCGACATGAACAAATTTCTCTTTTTTGGAGATTTACTACTATACAAACCCCTAAAGGGACATTTCTATTTTCCTTCCAGGTCAGTACAGATCTGCGAGACATCATCAAGGATGATAAGTAGTACGACATCAATCGACTACACTAGATCAAGGAGGTAGCGTTGCGACTTATCAGCAGGCTGATCTTCAAACAATTAACAGCGATCACTTAATCCCATTCAAGAGGTGGATTATCAGCGGCCTGATGAAAAGAGAATTAAGGCTTTTAAAACTATTTTAGAACAGGAAAAAGTCGCCGTTACTGTCCGTTATTCGAGAGGTTTAGCGACCGATGCGGCCTGTGGACAATTGCGATCGAGCGTTATGGTACAATAAACGGCTGTAAATCGGCCATTAACTAGATTTGGCTGAATAAATCTAAAAACCTTGTTGGTTAAGACTTTTAGACTTTTTGTCAATCAAAAAGTGCCAGCCATTGGAGGGATCGGGGGGAAATTTCAGGGGAAAAGTACCTTAAAATAAAACCCTACACCCTACACCCTACACCCCACACCCTACACCCTAGCCCCACCAATACACTTTTTGCCGCAAACCCTAACTAGATTGCTAGTCTCCCTGCTAGGCTAAACTAGAGAACTATAACATCAATGTAGGAGCCATTTCGATGCAAAGTCTCTCTAGTGCCAAGGAAAACCGCCTTTTTGTCTATGAAGTCGTCGGTTTGAGTCAAAATGACAATACTGATAACCTAGATTATTCTATCCGTAAGAGTGGCAGTGTCTTTTTAACCGTTCCCTATAGCCGCATGAATCAAGAAATGCGTCGGATTACCCGTTTAGGCGCTCGCATCGTCAGCATTAAACCCTTAAACGCAGCCGCGGCCGAGTAGTTGAAAAAATAATTATTGCTAATATCTGTCCCCCGCTCTTGTCCTCATCAGGCCAACCAGGGGGATTTTTAGCATAAATGGGGAAAAGTAGCAGAAATCTTAATAAAAAGTAAAATGCTGCAAATGTAACAGATTTTAACCAGAGAGTTGACCTATCCTATCCAAAAGGATAAAAGCGATGTCTGTGGTTTTTTTAAGATAACTCTCAATTAGGCCTAGGTGTAGTGTACCGATGATAGGCTAAACTATGGAACGATTATCGTGACTTGAGTTGGGAGTTATATTTAATGTACAGTCCGAGTACACTAGCGGGAAACCGTTTATTTGTTTACGAAGTGGCGGGTCTCAATCAAAACGACAATACTGACAGCTTGGATTATTCAATCCGTCAGAGTGGAAGCGTGTTTTTCACGGTTCCCTACAGTCGCATGAATCAAGAAATGCGTCGGATTACCCGTTTAGGTGGTCGTATCGTCAGCATCAAACCCTTCAATGGGATTGCCCCCGTAGCAACTGTTTCTAGTGCCTCCACACCACAGCCAATCGCTCAATCATCGCCCGTCCCCGAACAGACCAAGAAAAAGGCCATGACTCAAGCGAAAGAAAAAACAGATATCCCCGTCAACATCTACCGTCCGAATCAACCCTTTATCGGCAAATGTATCGAGAATTATCCTCTCGTTGATGAGGGGGGTATCGGCATCGTACAACACGTCACCTTTGACCTTTCTGGGGGCGATTTACGCTATTTAGAAGGCCAAAGTATCGGTATTATCCCCCCGGGTACCGATGCTAATGGCAAACCTCATAAATTGAGACTCTATTCGATCGCCTCCACCCGTCATGGTGATAAATTAGACGATAAAACCGTATCCCTCTGCGTGCGTCAGTTAGAATACCAACATCCAGAAACCAAGGAAACCGTTTATGGAGTTTGTTCCACCCATCTCTGTAATGTAGAGGTGGGTGCCGATGTGGCTATTACTGGTCCGGTGGGTAAGGAAATGCTGCTGCCCAGTGATGAAGATGCCACTATCATTATGATGGCCACCGGGACGGGAATCGCTCCCTTCCGAGCTTTCCTCTGGCGGATGTTCAAGGAACAACACGAAGATTATAAATTCAAAGGTCTAGCTTGGTTGATTTTCGGAGTTCCCAAAACGGCCAATATTCTCTACCAAGAAGAATTAGAGAAAATCGCGGCGGAATTCCCCGATAACTTCCGTCTCACCTATGCCATCAGCCGGGAACAGCAAAATCCCCAGGGCGGCAGAATGTATATTCAACACCGGGTAGCCGAACACGCTGACGAAATCTGGAATCTACTCCAAAGTCCCAAAACCCACGCTTATATGTGCGGACTTAAAGGGATGGAAGATGGTATCGACGATGCTATCAGTGGTGCTGCCAATAAAAATGGCACCGATTGGTCTGTCTATCAGAAACAACTGAAAAAAGAACATCGCTGGCACGTAGAAACCTACTAAACCAGAAAGGTTCTCTGAAAATTTTTGCGGGTGGGCATTGCTCACCCTTTTTGTCTTGGCTTCGGTTAAGATCAGTTTCTTAAAAGACCTTTAAAAAGATGAAATTCTCTCGACGCTTTTTTCCCGTTTTCCTTGCCCTCTGCTTACTGTTTATTTTGCTGCCCCAGGCCTGGAGTTTTACTAATAGCCAAAAACAAATTCTGGCCGATTTAAAAACAGCCGAGATTATTTATCTGGGGGAAAGGCACGATAGTCAAGCCGACCATCAGGCCCAATTAGCTATTATCGAGTATTTACAGGCTAATAATCCCCAAATAGCGATCGCTTTTGAGATGTTTCAACGTCCTTACCAAATCTATTTGGATCAGTATTTAGCCGGCAAAATTAGCGAAAATCAGTTGAGAGAAAAAAGTGAATACGACCAACGTTGGGGATTTGATTGGGAATTTTACGCCCCGATCCTGCGCTTGGCCAAGGCGAAAAAACTACCAGCTATCGCCCTAAATACACCCACGGAAATCACTAGAAAAGTGGCACGGGAGGGCTTAGAAAGCCTCTCCACCTCAGAAATGACCTACATCCCCCCTAAAAGCGAAATAAACCAGGATAACGAGGAATACCGTCAACAGATATTAGCCGTTTATGAGCAACACACGGGGGGCAGTAGTCAGGGATTCGATCGCTTTTTTCTGGCACAGGTTCTCTGGGATGAAACCATGGCCGATGCGATCGCTAAATTCTGGCAAGCTCATCCCGACTATCAGATCATCGTCCTAGCAGGAAAAGGTCATATTGCCTACGGTTACGGTATTCCCAGTCGAGTCCAAAGAAGATTAGGCGATCGCGTCATCCAGCGTTCGGTTTTCTTGGGAGACGCTCCTCAATCATCACCAGCAGAAACCAAAAAACCCGCCGATTATTTTTGGCAAGAGCAACATTAAGCCAGTCAGGAGTTAGGAAGCAAGAGATGATAAGCTAAGATGCCAGTCTTTCAATTTAGTAGATAATAGGTCTGAAAAACTGATTATTTATTTCCCCTTTTGCCTTTTGCCTTTTGCCTTTTGCCTCTCCTCTATGAGTAGCCTATACTCAACGGATTTAGTATAATAAGTCTGAAAAACTGAGGCTATTTTATGATTAATTTAACCTGTCAAGATACCGAAACACTCGATCGCATTTTAGCTGTGACTCGTGCCGTCGGTTGGGGTGGTGCTAAAATTCTCCAATCCTACCACCGGGGTGAACAGGATTTAGCCGTCAACAAGAAGAAAAAAGGCGGACCAGTGACGGCGGCGGATTTAGCGGCAAATAACTATATTTTAGGGGAATTACAAACAAATTTTTCTGATATCGACTTTGGTTATCTGAGCGAGGAAACCCATCAGGGTAATGAAGCTATCCCGAAAGATTGGGTATGGATTATCGATCCTTTGGACGGAACCCGCGATTTTATCGACAAAACGGGAGAATATGCCCTACATATCGCCTTATGTTATCAAGGAAGACCGATCATCGCCGTGGTTGCCCTGCCGGATCAAGGAAAACTCTATTTTGCCCAAAAAGGAAAAGGCACTTTTCTAGAAACTAGCGACGGAAATATTACACAGGTAAAAGTTGCCAATAAAGATAAAATTACCGATCTCTATCTGGTGGTTAGTCGTACCCATCGCGACCAACGTTTTGATAATTTATTAAGTCAAATACCCTTCTTCGGTAAAAATTATGTGGGTAGTGTGGGCTGTAAAATTGCCACTATCCTCGAACAAAAATCCGATGTTTATATCTCCCTATCGGGGAAATCGGCGGCTAAAGACTGGGATTTTGCCGCTCCAGAGTTGATTTTAACGGAAGCAGGCGGCAAATTTTCCTATTTTGACGGTCAACCCGTGCGCTATAATCGCGGCGATGTGCGGCAATGGGGGGGGATCATGGCTAGTAATGGTCCTTGTCATCAACAACTTTGTCAGTTGTCCACAGCAATCCTCGCCCAAATTGATGCCACTGTCTAATTTCTGACTTGAAAGAGGGTGTAGGGTGTGGGGTGTGGGGTGTAGGGAAGGAAACCTCTTTCATCTGTGGGGGTGAAAATTTTTTCATCGGGACTGACTGGAAAATAGAAGCTGAAATAACGCCAATTCGTCAATCAGAATATTTTCAGGCTTGGCGGTGCCAACTTTGGCATCAGGACTGCCCCCTAACCGAGAATCAGAGATCGGTAGAATGGAAAAAAACCAGATCGAGCAATGTTACGGTTAAAAACTTGGCAAGGATTGATTTTAGCAGTTCCGATCGCCGCCGTGGTCATCTTTCTGATCGTGGCCGCCGGCTTTCAGATCCATCAATGGGGTTTAAATTGGATTTGGGCAGTTTTTACCCTGATTTTTGTCGCTTGGCGCTTCCTGTTGGTCAAATGGACGCGCCCAGTAGTCGGGGAAATTGAAGCCACCATTGGCGAAATTAAGGCAGAATTAACCTCTCCCGACGGTGATTCCGGGGGCAATGTCGAGGAAATTATCGAGAGGATTATCGTCGAAGCCCGCAATGATCGCCCGGTTTGGGAAGATTGGGCGACTTTTTGGCAACGCTGTCAGGATTTGGTCAGTGCCATCGCCCATATATATTACCCCGATGTCAAGTACCCCTTATTAAATATTTACATTCCCCAGGCCTACGGTTTAATTCGGGGAACCGTGGATGATAGCGATCGCTGGATGCGGAATCTTTCCCCGGCCCTGAATCAAATCACCATCGGCCAAGCCTATCAGGCCTACGAAGTTTATCAAAAATTGCAACCCTCGGCCCAGAAACTTTGGCAAGTCTGGAATTGGGCGCAATGGGTAATCAATCCCGCTGCGGCTGTGGCTAAAGTTGCCAGTCAAAAATACAGCGATCAAGCGGATCAGCAATTATTAGTCAATTTAGGGCAAGTTTTGCGGGAAAATGCCCTAAGAAATCTCTCTCGCCAAGCGGTGTTACTCTACAGTGGCAGTAATCTCGCCCCAACTCTCCCCACCAAGACCAAAATCGCCACCACTACTCTCAAGGAAATTCTCGCCCAAGCTGAACCGATCACGGAAATCGATCGCCAACCGGTTAACATTCTGCTGGTTGGACGCACCGGGGCCGGCAAAAGCAGTTTAATTAATACTCTCTTTCGGGCCGATTTAGCCCAAGTGGATCTATTGCCTAGTACCGACGCGATCCAATCCTACCATTGGCAAACCTCAGAAGGGGACGAGTTAATCCTCTGGGATACCCCGGGCTATGAACAGGCAAATAGGGCTGATTATCGGCAAAAGGTTCTCAATTATGCCGAAAACGCCGATTTATTGATTCTGGTAACTCCCGCCCTCGATCCCGCCCTGGCCATGGATGAGGCTTTTCTTAAAGATTTGCAACAAACTATTGACAATTTACCAGTTATAGTCTGTGTTTCTCAAGTCGATCGCCTGCGTCCGCTGCGAGAGTGGCAACCCCCCTATAATTGGCTGACGGGAGAAAGTCCCAAAGAAGTCAATATCCGCGAATGCTTGCAGTATCGGGCGGAATTATTCGAGGATCTCTGCGATCGCATTTTGCCGATGGTCAGTCAACAGCCAGATAGAGAAGCTTGGGGGGATGAGGAGTTATCAATCGCTTTACTGGGGGCAATTTCGCCCGCCAAACAGTTGCGTTTAGCCCGTTTTTTAGCGGATTTGGAAACTCGAACCCTGGCAGCGGCGAAAATAATCGATCGCTATACTTTACAGATGGCCACGGGGCAAGGTTTAACGGCCCTATTAAAAAGTCCTATTCTAGGTTTTATCTCCACTTTAGCCACGGGAAGACCGACTTTAGCCTATCTTTTAGCTGAACAAATTCCTGTGGAACAATTACCAGTAGCGATCGGTAAATTACAGATGGCCTACGAGCTTTCTTCTCTCTTGAATCCAGAGAATAAAAGTTTTGATTTATTGGCACTTTGGCCAATACTATTAGAAAATTCTAGCACTGCCGACAAGGAAGCTTGGGCCTGGGGTCATGCTCTGGTAGAATATTGGACAAAGAACCTATCGATCGAACAGTTCCGGTCAAGTTATCAGGGGTATTTAGAAACGACAAAAACAGGCCTCTAACCAGATTAATTAAGCTAAAACTTTCTTCCACTTTAAAAGTATAGGAGAGTGGGGAGGAGAGGTTTCTGGGGTTGATATTTCTAGCCCTTGTACTAAAATTACCAATGGGAGAGATTTTTTCGTGTTTTTTTGAAAGTTCTATTCATTTTTTTCATTTTCAGAGTTTTCATCGTTAGTTTTCGACGAACTACCCAAACCACTAAAATAAAAGGCAGTGACTGCTGTGGCTATTGGCCCTAAAAAAGTATAAATTGTCTTAGAAGAATCATTAATTAGGGTTGCCGCTTTATCCACTCTACTTTGTACTTCTTGTTCTTCGATAGCTTTCAAATTTATATTTAAATTAAAAATTCCAAGAGAAGCAAAAGAAATGAGACAAATAGAAAGAATTTG
Source organism: Microcystis sp. LE19-41.2A (assembly GCF_027530405.1). Classification (NCBI taxonomy): domain Bacteria; kingdom Bacillati; phylum Cyanobacteriota; class Cyanophyceae; order Chroococcales; family Microcystaceae; genus Microcystis; species Microcystis sp. LE19-41.2A. The sequence goes on from NZ_JAPZQJ010000531.1 coordinate 15,331, forward strand.
TAAACCAGCAGTGGCTAACAATCCCAACCAAAGCCACTTTGCTAAGGAACCAGCTACTTTAGTATTAAAATTATGTCTTTGGTCTGAGGGTGATATAGCTGTAGCTGGTTTATCAAATTCAGATACTTCATTGTCTAAATGATAAGGCTCCGGATTCTTCTTTAGATTATGACGCACAGAGTTCCTTTCAGTTGGAAGAGCCAAAGAAGCGCTGGGAGCTTTTGGGTTGTTAACTTCCTCTGTCTCATTTTTTGAATCACTGGTCATAACTAAACAATTAGTAGTGGTCTCTGTTCATTACCTTTTTGCAGTATTAATTGAGTATCTTCCTCCGTCTCAGTTTTAGCATATAAAGCCATGAGTTTTAATCCTTTACGAATGACTTCAGACTCTGTTAAGTCTAGCTCTTTAGCTATTTCTTTAAGATATTCAGAGTCCTTTTGACTAAGATTTACTCGAAATTGTCTGGTAGCCATTTTTTTTTGTTAATTCAGTGAATGGATTGTATCGATTCACTGATAACTGATCACTAAGGTCGAGAAGAGCCATTTTTACCATTGAGGGCTATAGTAGGGTCAATTCATGAATTGACCCTACAGTTTGATTTAAGGGTTGTCATCGTCCTTTCTCATAGATGTCCATAATAGTCTGCCTTTAGAAACTTAGCATCCTAACTACAGTATCCTATCTTACCCTAATTACACCAGATATGTCAACCAACTATTACACTGGATATGTCAAGCAATTACACCAGATATGTCAACTATGTCAAATCAACATAAACGAGTCCTGACGGTACTCAATGGGTGCAATAGGTCAAATACCATCAACTTATTGACTTATTTGTTATTAAAAGGCTATTTTTCGCAAATTTTAACCAAAATAATCTTAGGTTTTATTCATGCTTAGGTACAATAGGGGGTATAATAGGGTATTTAGTAGGTGGTATTATATATACATATATGCAAGGCATAGCAATGGGTGTAATGTGGGTGTAATGTGGGGTTCAATAGATACCACAGTGCTGAGTTCCTATGGTATGATAGTTCCATCAACTTTTAGATAGATAAAAGTATGGCAGACACAACTAAACAAGTGAGTATGCTAGAATTGGAGTTAGAAGATGATCTAATCAGACAAATTGAAGATGTAGCTGATTCTGGTTGTTTTTCAAAAGATGAATTATTACAAAGTATTTTAGAAGCATGGAGATAAGCTAAACGGCGCTTAACCTGCATGATCCAACAGCTATAACCCTTTTGGAGTCTATATCGGTGATCCGAAGTAAAAGCCGTTTAGCTTATCATCAGGCCTATATACATAGACTTGAAAATATGGTTCAAATAATCAATATTAAGTAATTCGATTTGAGGGTAATGTGGAATGATTACTATCAAATGATTACCTGCTTATTGTTTTGAGCTAACAAAAAAATTTATCACTATTTTCTTGAACAACAGTCTATTAAACTTTCATAACAAGTAACCCTGAGACAATTATCAGTTTTAGCAATTATTGAGATGTTAATTTATTATAAGCAGAAATAATCGCCGCATTTTCCCAATCATCATCAAAAGGAAGCGCATCGGGATCTGACAAAGCATTAGCCTCGATTTCTGCATCGCTCATCGATTTAACTCGCTCCCAATCGGTTAAATCTTGCCTTTCCTCTTTTGTGTTAACAATCCCCATCTTGGGGGATACTCTCTTGATACTTTCTTCGCTCACGTTCGTTTGCTCTCCTAGCACTAATCAATCGGCAAGTTTCCCCTCTTATAGTATAGACAACATAACAGATTATCCCGTTTAATTGTCCCAGCAAACACATCCTTATTTCTTGGTAATCTTGGCGATTATCTTCTCTGATTAGACAGTGACCATCGAAAATAGGAGGAACAGCCGCAAAATCTATCCCATGCTTCTCTATATTAGAATATCTTTTAGACTGATCCCAGTCAAATTCTCTAAATTGCATAAATAAATCTCCAAAAATTGTCTTTGTAGAGAATTATTCCTATATCTCCTCCTTACCTATCGTTTTGAACGAACAAAAATTTTTATCACTATTTAAACTTCAATAATTTTTTGTTATATCGATAAATTACTAGCCCTAAACGCAGAAATTTTGAAAAAGCGAAGCCTCCGCTTCTACTATAATCAGAGAAGGGTAATTGAGACAATTTCTGCATCACCTTAAATAGCTCTTTAGGTTTTGCGTCCGAGAAAATTAATAATCTGGGGACTAATTTCTTTTGACCAATGTTCTTGGGGATAGTGTTTCGCTTCTGCGAGGGGGATTAATTCCACTCCTGATTTAGTAGCTAATTTTTCGACAGTGACAGAAGATAACCAAGGATCGCCCATTCCCCAGACAAAAAGGATAGGTTTTTCAAAGTTCTCTAAACCTGTCTCAATTTCTGCCATAGTTTTCGATAGGTTTAAATTGCGAATCGTGGCCAGTAAAGCGCGACCCACTGCCGAAGTTTTTAGATAAGGTTGACGGAAAATAGCCAGATCTGCATCACTAATCACAAAACCGCTACCGGTTTCTAAAGTACGATCGACTAATAAGGGGTCTTGAGTCGCCATATCTCCGAGGAAAGGTAGCCCCCATTGTTTCATTATCCAGGGTAATTTAACATCCCTGGAGAGGGGAGTATTTAAAACGATCAAGCGCTCAATTTTATCAGGATTTTCTAGGGCGTATTGTAAACCGACGGAGGCTAAAAAACCCTGGACAATGAGGGAGATTTTCGGCAATTGGAGAGCTTGAATAAAATCGGCCAAGGCTTGACAAAAAGCGCTAGGTGTGTAGGCGAAATCTCTGGCATCGGGTTTAGCGGATAAACCGGAACCGATCCAATCGGGGGCAATAGCATTAATGTTATATTCTTCTAAACTGGTCAATAATTCCCGCCAAATATAGCCATGGGCGGGTAAACCATGGAGTAGGATCACGGGGGTTGTGTCCGGTTGTTGAGCGGGGTTAACCTGTCGATAAAACCACTGGAGAGAGCCGACTTCGAGAAAATTTTCTAAAATAGCCATGGTTAATGGGGGATTAATAATCATTAACCATTGTCCAACGTCTAGGAACCGATCGCACCGGCAAATTTCCCACCCCGGCAGTTATAGGGAGCTTGCGTCGAGACTTTGTGCTTCTCCGGGGGTTAAGGGTAAATGAAGACCGCATTCTTGTTTTAAACCCTTGAAACGGGTGTCTCGTTCGTTGCTATCATCGGCGGTTAAAGGCCGACTGGAGTGCCAATCGCCCACGGAGACATAACCTAGATCAAAATAGGGATGGTAGGGAAGATCGTATTTAGTCAGATAGTCATAGATGGTTTTGGCATTCCAGTCAAGTATCGGTAATATTTTGTAACGTTCGCCCTGTGGATTGACCCATTGGAGAGTTTTGCGGTGGTCGGTTTGGTCGCGACGTAAACCCGCTAACCAAGCGGTGGCCTTTAATTCCTTCAGGGCCCGTTGCATCGGCTCCACTTTGCGGATTTTGTCGTAGAGATTGAGGGAGTCGAGATCGTTATTTGACCACAATTTACCGTGGATTGCTTCCATGCGGGCGGGACTGAGGGGAGATTGATAAACTTTCAGGTTTAAATGGAGGCGTTGGCTTAAGTCTTCGGCAAATTGATAGGTTTCTGGGGGAAGATAGCCGGTATCGATCCAAATGATGGGAATATCGGGGATAATTGCGGTGACGAGGTGCAACATCACCGCCGCTTGAATGCCGAAACTGGTACTCATCACCAAACCTTCCCCAAAGGTGGCTTCCGCCCAAGCGACGATTTCTGCGGCGTTAGCGGAGTCAAAACGTTGATTAATTGTGGCCAGGTCGAGGGATAGAGGGGAGGAAAAAGACCGGTCGGCAGTGGGGATGAAGGCGGTTTCTAGGGCCCGTGGATGAGGATTAAGCAAGTGTAAATCTGGCATTCTGGCTAAGATTTAAGATATTAGTAGCGGCGGATACTGATAGAGTCCAATCTATCCATTAGGGTTCGAGAATAGAGTCACCTCCATCTCCTCCCCTTGAGAAACGTGGGTGAGACTTTCGCCTCCGACGGCTCCTAGTTTAACTGCTTCATTGTTAGGGATACAGCTTGACAATCGAGGGCCGTTTTATCGAAAATTTGGGTTAAAACCCCGTCGTTTTACGGTTGAGAATCTATATACTGTACTTCTACTATATCTGATGGGGTGAAGTGTGGCCCACACTAGCGACACCCTCCTTTCTCAAAAATCTCTCTGGTTACACTAGGTTAAGCAAGATGGGGAGGAATTGCCGCTAGTTTTTGCAGTTGTTTTTCAATATTGGCCTTTAATTGGGTCCGGGAGATTTCTTTTCCCGTTTGAGCAGTGTGTGCATTTTCCAGAAAAATAATACTATCTACTTTTTCTAGGGCAAATAATTGGAATAAAAGATGGGTTACGGGAATCAGGAGCGTTGATAGGGGTGAATTGGGGGTATTTTGAGCAGATATGGCCATTTTTTCCGTAGCAAAGGCATAGATTACCCTTTTCTCCTGTTGCGGCTGCCGCCGATGGGCTAAGGTGGTTAGTAACCAATCACCCTGGCTATTCTGCACCACATAGTATTGTAAATGTTTTAACTGTCTGGCCATGGCCGCAAGGACGGGATTAACCGCTTCTTCCATGACTACGGGGGCCAGTCCGTAATTGACCGCGTCTCGACTTAAAATATGCAGCTGTGCCTTTAATTTCATGGCTAATCATGTCTATAAACTAATCGATGGCGATGACATTCATTCCTTGACTCGGCAACCCCAGTTAAAATTGTCGTCGTGAAAAGATAAGGATGGAGATACCCAATAATAGACCAGTATAAACGAGACTGTAGAGGGCATTAGCGATTAAGACATCAGCACTAGGCAGCAAACCATAAACGGCCTCGTTTCTAAAATTTAATCTCTCTAAATCTGGGAGAATTAGATAAATATTTTTAGTGATAGCGAGGATATTGGCATTTTTGCTGATTATACCCAATTGGATCAGATCTTTGCTGATGTGACCCATGAGATAGACCCCAAAAGTCATTAACGTGGCTAAAATCGAACTGGTAAATACCCCAAAAGCGATCGCCACGGCTGCGATGAGAATTAATTCCAAACCGAGATAGAAAACCGAGACAATCAGGGGTAAAGCTTGAAAAGATACTTTCATCCCCGACAACATCAGCAGGTAAATCACCAACATTACCCCCAACATCACCGCTAAAACCCCGGACAAACCCAAGTGTTTACCGAGGATAAATTCGGCCCGACTCAGGGGTTTAGGAATCAAAACTAAAATAGTTCTCTTGTCAATTTCCTTATTAATTAGCCCTGTACCCACAAAAACCGCAACAATTACCCCTAATAACCCGATAGCGGCTAATCCCAAGTCAAGAAAGATTTTCTGATGGGTTCCCACCGCAATTTCTGGTAATAAACGCCAAGCGAAGGCCATCAACAAGGCAAAAAACCCGATAAAGTAAAGAATGCGATCGCGGATAACCTCGCGAAAACTGTTAGCTGCGATCGCCCAGATTCTCAGGATGCTGATACCCATAGCCTTTCATCAAAATAATATCTGTCTTTCCTAGATTAAGAGATTGTTTTATCCCCTCATTATGCCCAATTAGGGTTTGCGGCAAAAAGTTTTTCGGTGGTGGCAGGGTGTGGGGTGTGGGGTGTGGGGTGTGGGGTTTTACCAGTTTTGAGGTGGCCAATTACCTAATTTTCAGGGAAAAAGTCCAGGAATTTCCCCCCGATCACTCCCAGATCCAGTACTTTTTGATTGACAAAAGGTCTAAAAGTCTTACCCAACAAGGTTTTTAGATTTATTCAGCAAGCCCCAATTATTAACGTCCCTATTTGATCGAGAATACACCAATCTATTACTTTTTTGCTGGCCCTGTGTAGGTAATTTTCTCCTCGACAGTTTCGTTTATGGCTTAGGAATATCAATTTTTGAGGTTTGAGGTTTTGGGTATGATTAGGTGTTGACAATCTCACCGTTAAGCCTACGACTATAGACTATAATGGGAGATTGCTGCTTCTACTCCTCTTAACTAGGGTTTGCTGAATAAATCTAAAAACCTTGTTGGGTAAGACTTTTAGACTTTTTGTCAATCAAAAAGTACCGGGCATGGGAGTGATCAGGGGGAAAATTCCTGGACTTTTTCCCTGAAAATTAGGTAATTGGCCC
>NZ_JAPZQJ010000148.1:0-11325 GCF_027530405.1 Microcystis sp. LE19-41.2A
GGGTGTGGGGTGTGGGGTGTGGGGTGTGGGGTGTGGGGAGAATAAATAAAATAATCTCCTATCTCCTATCTCCTATCTCCTGAATCCTGAATCCTGAATCCTGAATCCTGAATCCTGACTCCTATCTCCTGACTCGGAGAATCCTGACTCCTATCTCCTGACTCCTATCTCCTGACTCCTATCTCCTATCTCCTGACTCCTGACTCCTATCTCCTATCTCCTGACTCCTATCTCCTGACTCCTGACTCCTATCTCCTGACTCCTGACTCCTATCTCCTGACTCCTGACTCCTGAATCCTGAATCCTGACTCCACCAACAAACTTTGTCAGCAAACCCTAATTATAAATAGACTTTTAATAACCAAAGAAAGAAAGGAATAGTCAGAAAACTAGCAAGGGTAGTGACCACAACTGTGCGGGCCATTAAAGCGGCCGAACCACCGAATTCTGTGACTAAAATGACAGTATTAACGGCGGTGGGCATGGCACTTTGTAGGATGAGAATTTTTAGATCCATACCGGTTAATCCTAAACTATTGCCGATCGCAAATGCCAAAAGAGGAGCGACTAAAAGACGCAAACCGGCTCCTAATAATTCTAATTTACCGATCGCTAATTTTTGCTGAGATAATTGGATACCTAGGATAATTAAAGCCAAAGGAATTGCCGCTTGTCCTAGATAGCTAACACTTTTATCTAATTGCAGGGGAAGATGAAAAGAGAAAGTTTGAAAGCTAATGCCGATAAAAATTGACCAGATTAAGGGCAATTGAAAAACTAAGCGAAATCCTGAAAGAAAGCTTTTTCCTCGCAAATAAGCGGGACTAATACCAAATAAAAGAATACTAGAGCCAATCATATAGATTATCGCTCTTTCCAGTCCAGCCGCACCCAGGGCGAAACTAGCCACAGGTAAACCCATATTACCGTTATTGGGCATCACGGCGGCAGCCATGAGGCTTTTGCGGGTATCAGCATCGAGACTGAGACAATAGGCGATAATTTCGACGACAATCGCCATTACCAGTGAGATAAGAGCAAAGCCTAGGAGAATTAAACCGATATTGCTGCCGGATAAAGTGGTGCGATAGAGTCCATCAATCACCAAAGCGGGGGCAAGAATATACACCGTGATTTGGGAAAGGGAATGCACTTCAACAGTGAGAACTTTTCCTGCTATCACACCGATGAGGATGATAAAACCCACTGGAATAATAGCGGAGAGGATGACAAGCATTAATCAGGTAAAAAGTAAATAGTAAACAGAAAAAAACTGATCTGATTTTTTAACAGATTTCTGTTATATCTTCGTATAAAGATTCGATCGCACAGTGAAAATCGATACTAGCTAGATAAATATCTGCTCCTTTGCTGTAGGGATAAAGAACCCAGAATCCTTCGTCATTGCGACGAAAACAATCCACACTGATGCGTTCTTGACTGATAAGAACGTATTCTTCTAAAGTTTCAAGGGAACGATAGTCGGCAAATTTATCACCCCGATCTCGCTTCGCGAGCGCGTTGCGAGCAAAGGCAGCCGTAGTGGGGGATAATACTTCTACAATCAAGCGCGGATAACGGATAAAATCTTCCGAGAAAGACTGATTATCTCGCGAGTCGCAAGTAACTACAAGATCGGGATAAAAATAACTATTAGCTATTTCTAGACGAACTTTCATATCTGTGGCATAGACCAGACAACCACTACCCCGCAGCCGGTTTTTTAAAAGTGTGGCTAAGTTGATAATAATCATACCGTGGGCTTTACTTGCACCAGCCATGGCGTAGGTTTGACCGCGAATATATTCGTGTTTATCCTTGGCTATTCTCTCCGTTGCTAAATAATCTTCCGGGGAAAGATAGTTATGGTCAAAGTTAGCAATCATTTGGTTAAATCACTTTTATTGTCTCTAAAATCAATTCTAACTCTCGATCGAGGAGCGGTACATTTTTAAAAATTGTCTGACCAACACCTGCCAATTTTGCCAGTTGCTCGGCAAATTATTGAGCTAATTGACCGGCTCGGACAATATCTAGTAAAAAAGCCTTATCCCGCCACATAAATCACTTGTGCTGTCTCTAAAATCTCTCGTTGACGAATCCAATTATGACTCTGCTCGATCGATTTTTTCGTTAGCAAATCAACTTTCCGTCCCAATAAATTCTCTAATTCCCGTTTCATCCTCGAAAACTCCAGAAGTCCCCAAGAAACACTATCGGCTCTCTTGGGTTTGGTGGGTAAAATGTACTCTAAGACACATTCCTGCCAGCGAGCGACTGGAACTAACCACAAAGACACAAAGGACACAAAGATTGATCGGTTCTATAAAGGGGAATTATCGCTAACGACACGAAAACCGATATCATAGAGTCCAGCAGTAGCCAGAAATTTGACCCGGTAGGCCGAGCGACATTTGTTAGGGCCATCATTCCAGGAACCCCCGCGTAAAACTCGTCTGTCTTTATCTTCTATTGTGGCTGCTTCGTAGTTATCGCGCCAGTAATCTGCACACCATTCCCTGACATTTCCGTGCAGGTCGTAGAGTCCGAAAGGGTTAGCGACGGCAAACATTCCCACTGGTGTGGTTTCTCTGCGATCGCATCCTAGGGAACCTTCCCCATAACGACCATAACTGCACACTTTCCCGCCATAATCCCAGTCCACCCCGGAATAGTTGGCTAAATCAGTGGAAATTGTCGGGCCAAAGTGGAAGGGGGTTGATGTACCCCCCCGACAAGCGTATTCCCATTCTTTTTCTGCGGGTAAACGATAATTGAGTCCGGTGAGACGGGATAGGCGATCGCAAAATTCCACCGCTTCCCACCAGTTAATTTGTTCTACTGGGCGATCATAACCTTCAAAATGGGCCGGATAGGGATTAAGTTCAATATTTACCGGTTCTAATTTTGCCACCTCGCGCCATTGTCGTTGGGTAATTGGGTAGCGACTCAGACAAAAAGCCTGAATATTAACCGGAGATTGGGGACTTTGACTCAATTTCCAGCCTAACTCGCTTTTGGGCGCACCGATGAGGTATTGACCGCTAGGGATAGAAATCATTTCTAAAAAGGTTTTTTTGCTTAAAAAATATTTATAACCTCGATTAGTGACTTTTTCCCGTTTAATTTCCTCACCTTTGCCATTAACAGTGACCACTTCATCGATAAAATCTAACCATTCTCCCATTCTGCACCCCTCTATCGGTTATCGGTTGATCGGGTTCAGCTGCGAGCCTAAAAAAATCTCGCAACCTACCAGTTTAAGAATAACAAGACTTCGATCGCTTATCCCCCGATGAGTTTTAATTTTAATTAATTTTTTGCTTTGACAGCAAATCGGTTTTTGATAGATGGATGGTTTTCCCTCCACTTCCCACCTTCCCACTCCCCATATTAATTACTGGAGTGATTAACAACTTCAGGGACAATCTCTAATTCTTGTTCACCAATTACAGGTAAATTATTTTTCTGTAAACCCATAGCAGTTAAACAAGTATTGAGAGAGTTGATCGCTTGGTTATAATCCTCAATTTTTTGGTGAATTTCTTCCTGTTTGCGGGCATTATTCGCAATTTTTTCCGCCGCTTCCTGTTCTAAAGTTTGTTCTAGATAAGAACGAGCTTGATTGAACTGTTGTAGAATAGTATCCGCTTGTTTTTTTGCCATTGGTATCAACTGATTTTTCAGAGTATTATTAACAGTTTGGCGGAAATTTTTATGAATTGTCGCTGATACTTTTGGCTCAAAATCTAACTTAAGTAATTGACGGATAGCAGGTTCGGCAGCAAGAATACTTTCACAGTCATAACCTTGGGCAGTTTGTTGCACAGTTTGCCGAAATTGAAAGATCGAAAAAGTGCCTTCGTTGTAAAAATTATGATTTTCTCGTACATAGCGATCGCACTCAGTTTTTGCTTCGGAAATCAAGGCATGAATTAACTGCAATTCTAGCTGTTTTAGCTGATTTTCTATGCCACCATTGTTACCCAATAAACGATATACTTGCCGATAATAATCACCTTGCCTTACCGCATCTAAAAGACGCTGACAAAAGCGACTAATTAAACTGGTTGACTCCTCAATTAACACATCTTCTAGCTGGTTAGACAGATAATAAAAAGCTTCCACTAATACTGCTAATAAAGGTGCTGTAGCATTGCGAGGATGAGTTAAAGTCGCTTGCGAGTAAGCATTTTTAACAGAAAAAGTATTTAATAACTCATCCAATCTTGATACCATTCTCGCTTTCAGTTTCTTAAAGTCTTCCTCAAAGTTTTCATCGCTATTAACCACGACAGCATTGACATAACCATCGATATGTTTAGTTAATTTCTCTCCCACTTCCTTTAACTCTTGATTGAGGTGATTTAACTCCAGAGCTTTCATCGCCTCAATTTCTCGTGGTTGACTTTCTAAATCACTATAAATCCCTTGATAATAATTTTTGAGAGTAATGCAGAGAGATTGTAAATCATCGGCTAAATTAGCAAACAATTGCGGACGCTTTTCCTCCGTGAGATAACGAGTAATTGCCGTGCGAAATTCTTCGATACCGCTATCAGCAATTAACTGCTCTAGTAAAGGAGTTCCCCACTCGCTTAAAACTCGGAAGTAATTTTTATTAGGAGTTTCATAACCGTGGATGGAAACTTTAAAGGGAGTTGCCAGTAATTTACCGGAGTTGGCACAATAGTTATTAAACTCGCTGACAAATTGCGGTGTTTCTTCTTCTCCTCCTAAATTTTTAACACTTTCGGTAAAGATAGAATCTAAACCATAACGCTGATTAATATTGGTTTGATTTTTCACCTGATACCCATAAAACCCTAAAAGTCCGCTGGTTTTGTAAATGCGGAAAGTATCACGAAATTGCGTTTGAATTAGGTTTTCTAAACGCTGTTTTAGTTGGGCTGAGTACCAGGTTTCATCGATGCGGTTAAAAACATAAAAAACTCGATCACGAATACCAGCATTAGAGCGAATTTTTTCGAGTAATTCCGTTTCTTCTGTGGCTAATTCTCCCGCAGAAGCAGCCTTTAAAACACAAACCACTGCCGAAGTATCAGGATGCTCTATTTTACGATAGGCTAAGGCGGCATCTTTTTGGACTGGGGCATCAATACCGGGCAAATCTACCAAAACGTTACCATCTTTAAGGAGAGGATGATGACAGTAATATTCTAGACGTTTTAAGACGGCGCTATTGCTACCACGACGGGCAAAACTTGCCGCTTCTGCTAAATTAGAAAAGTGAAATTGTTCCATGGAATAGGTGGCATTATGCAGCGTATGGATCCGCTCACGATTTTGAGTAAATCCTTCAATTAATAATTTTAAACCCTGAGCTTGTTTAGCTCGCTCGGATTTGCCTTCTCCCCCTTCCTGTTCGATAATTTTTTGACAGTATTGGTTTAACTGACTACAGTATTCGGGGGAATTAATGTTACTGGGATTGGTTAATTGCAGATTTTGACAGACGGTATCGACTAAAGTACGAATTTCTACTTCGCTGAGAAAGGTTAAAACCACTCTTTCCTCATCAGCTTCTGCGTACTCAATATAACATTCCGTACCCGTTGCGTGTCCTTCGGCACTATACAGCAATTCTCGCTCTAAAAGTGCATTGATTAACATTGATTTCCCAGCACTAAAAGCACCGGCGAAAACGATTTCAAATTTGGGAGAAATGGCTTTTTGTAGGGCAATTTCTATCTTGCTGGTATCCTGTTGATTGCGGAGAGAGGATTCGCCTTTTAATAGTTCAATTATACTGTTAACATTACCAGCCAGATTACTGCATTGGGGTAAAAGTTCAGTCATGGTAAAACCCAAATCTAGAAGAACAGTGCTATTGTTCCCCAGATTATAACAAAATTCCCTAACTAGATGTCACATCTTTGGTCAGCGATTTAAGCAATCAAAGACAAAGCCATCGTCTTCAATCTAGAATCAGGATTGATTATAATCAATTTAGTACATACAGATTTCCGAGAACCTCCTTAGGTAAAAATTCCCTCCTGAATCCTAGGGTAATGATAATTATGTGGACAAAAATGGCAATAGATAAATTGAGATTAAAAAAAATTCGGCCTATGGGACAGTTGGGATTTTTGTTAGGAACAGTTTTTCTTTTGGGTGGCTGTCATTCTCTGAATGTTATCCAAAATCGTCCCCAACCCTTGCCCCAAGATCAATATATTCAAGTCTATTTTAATTATAATCAAGCCCAGGGTTCAAATTATACCGATCCCTATCGCCAAATTAATCGCCCGGGGGATAATTTAGAACAGGTTATTATTGATAATATCAACTCGGCCAAAAGTTCGATCGATCTAGCTGTGCAAGAGTTACGTTTACCCGCCATCGCTCAAGCTTTAGTTGCTCGTCAGCAGCAGGGAATTAAAGTTAGGGTTATCCTCGAAAATATTTACAATAAACCTATTCATACTTTAGCCAAAAACCAAGAACAATCAAGCGATCGAGAACAGGAACGTTATCAAAACCTTTTTGATTTAGTTGACATAAATCGAGATGGTAAATTAAGTCCAGAGGAAATCGCCCAAAGAGATGCAATTACTATCCTCAAAAAAGCGGGTATTCCCCTAATTGATGATAGTGCAGATCGCTCAAAAGGTAGCGGTTTAATGCACCATAAATTCATGGTTCTTGACAATCACACTACTTTAATCAGTTCAGCTAACTATACCTTAAGTGATATTCATGGAGACTTTTCTAATCCCAAAACTGTCGGGAATGCCAATCACTTATTAGTAATTACTAATCCCCCACTAGCTAGAGTTTTTCAAAGAGAATTTAATCTGATGTGGGGAAGGGAAGATAGTCCTAAATTTGGCTTAGATAAACCCCAGAGAAAACCACAAACAATTACTATCGGTAATAGTAGTCTGACGGTCAAATTTTCCCCCGATTCTACCGCTTATCCCTGGGCAATTACTAGCAATGGTCTGATCGGTGAAACTTTAAATCAAGCTAAAAAATCCGTGAATTTAGCCCTGTTTGTCCTGACGGAACAGCCTTTAGCTAATATTCTCGCCCAACGACATCAAAAAGGGATAGAAATTAAAGCTTTAATTGATCCTAGTTTTGCCTTCCGATACTATAGCGAAGGATTAGATTTATTAGGAGTTGCTCTCAGTAATAAATGTCGTTATGAACCAGATAATCAGCCTTGGCAAAACCCAATTAATACCGTAGGAGTTCCCGATCTAGCCCGGGGAGATAAATTACACCATAAATTCGGTTTAATCGATGATAAAATTGTGATTACTGGTTCTCATAATTGGTCAAGAGCCGCTAACCATCAAAACGATGAAGCTTTAGTTATTATCGATAATCCCACCGTTGCCGCTCATTTCGATCGAGAATTTCAATATCTTTACCGTACCGCTAAATTAGGACTGCCGGAAACTATTAAAAATCGGATCGAACAAGATAGAAAAAACTGCCCCCAATCTGTAACAATTAAAAGCGATCGCTTAATTAATTTAAACACCGCCACGCGAGAAGAACTAGATAGTTTACCCGGTATCAGTGGCAAATTAGCCGAAAAAATTATCGCTGCCCGGCAACAAAAACCCTTTACTTCCCTAGAAGATTTGGATCGAGTATCGGGAATCGGTCAGGGAAAAATTAGCAAGCTCCAAGGCAAAGTCAGCTGGTGATGATTGCCTCGTCTGTATTTTCTTCCACAGACAAAAACTAGCAATTTTCCCTTGTTACAGTAAGCTAAGTAGGTAGGTGTTAAAAATCGTCAGATACCCCCCTTATTAAGGGGGATCCCCCCGCCTATCGGCACCCCCCTTATCAAGGGGGGCAGGGGGGATCGAACCCAAAATCTATCTTCTATTTAATTAGAACCACTTACTTACCACAGTCCAAAAGGGTTATTTTAACGGTTCGGGAATACTATCGGAAGGAGCTTCAAACTGTCCAGTAATAACGTATTCTAGACGCAATTTTAGCCAAGTAATAAACTGTTGATTGAGAGAAACAATCGCCGCTGCCGGTTGGGGAGTTTTGTTTTTGATATCGGCAAAAGCGGGGGTATCTAAAAAAGCTGGATTGGCAATTAACCAAAAATCAATTTCTTGACCTTTTTCTTGATAATTCCTGATTCTTTCCTTCAAAACTTCCTTTTCGATCGCTTCTTCTTCTAAAAACTTTTGACTGGCTACCAAATAATAATAAGTTGTCATCATCTTTCCTTTAATTTTTCAGTGTAATTGTTCGTTAGTCGGGAGATTAGCTGATAGCTGATGGCTTTTACAATTGTCCACGCATAGCCAATTTCATTTCCCTAACAGCCCGTTCCAACCCGACCAAAACCGCACGACTGATAATTGTGTGACCAATGTTCAATTCTTCCATATTGGGCAAACAGGCGACGGCATAAACATTCCAATAGGTCAAACCGTGACCAGCATTCACCCGCAAACCCAGAGAGGAAGCGTATTCACAACCTTCTTTAAGAATTGTTAACAATGCTTGACGATCGCTCTCCTGTTGTGCTTCGGCGTATTGACCGGTATGGAGTTCGATAAATTTCGCCCCCGTATTAGCGGCCGCTTGAATTTGGGCAAAATCGGCATCAATAAACCAACTAACGGGGATATTAGCCGCTTGCAGGCGCTCTACAACCCGACAAAAACGGTCAAAATTGCCCAGCATATCGATCCCCCCTTCCGTGGTCACTTCCTGGCGCTTTTCGGGGACAAGGGTGACATAATCGGGTTTAATATCGAGAGCAATGGCGATCATTTCCTCCGTCGGGGCCATTTCCAGATTCAGATGAGTCCGCACCGTTTGCCGGAGAATCCGCACATCGCGATCTTGGATATGACGACGATCCTCGCGCAAGTGAACGGTAATGCCATCAGCACCACCGATTTCGGCCAAAACTGCCGCCGCCACGGGATCCGGTTCCACGGTGCGGCGCGCTTGGCGAATTGTGGCCACATGGTCGATATTGACACCCAAAGTCAGCAAAGTTGAACCTCCTTGTTTGTTAGTCCAACTTTCCATCTTACCATTGCCGTCAAAAGCGATTACATACTGGGGATATTTAAACCACTGGTCAGTTCTTCCATTTTGCTGCGCATGGTTTCCGTGGAGGCACTATAGGCGACTTTCATGGCTTCTAGAATAGACCCAGCCACAATCTCCAGATCTTGGGAGAGGAGAGCCGGATCGATTTCAATCCCCCGGGGTTCTTGGTTGCCACTGAGATAGACTGTCACCAAGCCATTTTCACTCTGGCCGGGAATTTCCATATTTTCCAGTTCTTCTTGCAGAACTTTGGCCCCTTGTTGCACCTGTTGCGCTTTTTGGAAAGCGTCTTGTAATTCTTTAATCTTACCGAGACCGAATCCGAATCCTTGTCCTTGTGCCATGATGTTTTTTTTGTTTAAGGGGTCACTCAAGGTTTTTATTGTACTGCTTAAGGTGAACTGGGGTCAACTTTTGGCCATTTGAGGGCAAAAAGTGATTATTGACAACGATGACTTTCTGACTGGGTTAAGGTTTGAGGGAACTTGTTCTCTCTTCATCCGTCACGGGATGGTCAGAAAGAGAAATCCGAAAAATTATCCTAACCACTCAGTCGATTACCCCACGCCATAATACAATTGTTGCTTTGACGAGGAGAATAGCAATTTTGAACGCCAAAAAAACGGGAATTTTCTTGACAATTGCCCTAAGTTGTGCTTTAGCGGGGAAAGCAGCGATCGCTAATACTTCCCCTTTGGAGGGGACTCGATGGAAACTAAGGGGGTGGACAGCCGGAAGTTTGGTCAAAGAAACGGAAATTACTGCCGCTTTCCAGAAAAATATCCTCAGTGGTTCGGCCGGATGCAACCAGTATAATACCGGCTATCAAGTCAATAATGGCACGTTCCAGATCAACCAAGCGATCGCTACTACCAAAAAAGCTTGTCCGGAACCGCAGATGAAACAAGAAAATCAATATCTGGCCGCCTTGCAAGGAGTGGAACAATTCCAAGTGACAGCTAAAGGCGATTTACAGTTATTTTATCGTACTCCCGAAGGTTTAGGAATCCTCACTTTTACCCCCGCACCGACCACCACGCGCACGGAAAAGACAATTTATATCAATTCTAGGAAACAACCCTGTAGCCAAGGACCAACCAAAGACTGTTTACAGATACGAGAAAAACCAGAGGAAAACTGGAGATTGTTCGCCAATAGTATCGAGGGATTTGATTATAAACCAGGATTTTTATATCAAATTAAAGTTAGCATTGAAACCGTCTCCAATCCAGCTAATAATCAAAATTCGGAAACATGGAAGCTATTAGAAGTTATTAGCCAAACCCCAGAAAAAGAGACTCCGCGAGCTTGGTTTGATCGACCGTTAACTAATTGGAATAAAGCCAAGGCACCTATCCCCAAATCTCCCGTTAAAACCGTGATTGATAACCAGTGTCGTGAACAGGTTCGTCCGGCAATTACTGCCAATGATCAAGCACTTAATAAAGCAGGATGGTTACTGTACGGGTCCGTGCAAACCTATGGTAAAACTAGCGTTATTTCGGCCATGAGTGGAGTGGATGGAATGTGCCGACCAATGGGTTATCAAGACTTTGTTTTTGTCGATGGTAAATTCGCTGGCACTCTTTCCCCGCGACCGATGGATTCCCGCACTGATGGTGCATCTCAGAGAATTGTTTTACAAAATAGCGATCGAATTATTGTGGTTTTTAATCGCTATAAAGATACGGATCCTCTCTGTTGTCCTTCCCAATTAAGTCGCGTTATTTATCAAATCGAAACAGTCAGAGGATTGCCAGTTGTTGTTCCCAAAGAAGCAGAAACAGAAGCAGTGAGAAACTAATTCAGTTATCAGTTATCAGTTATCAGTTATCAGTTATCAGTTATCAGTGAGATAGGGAGATAGGGAGATAGGGAGATAGGGAGATAGGGAGATAGGGAGATAGGGAGATAGGGAGATAGGGAGATAGGGAGATAGGGAGATAGGGAGATAGGGAGATAGGGAGATAGGGAGAAAAAGACTGGCAGCTAATAGCTTACTTTTTTATTATATCTCCCGCAAAAGTGAGTTTTTAATCGCAGATGCTATTAAAGTCCTTAATTTAAGGATTTTTACAGAAAAAGATCGCTTTTCTACTGCCAGGAAATAATCTATTTCTTGGCTCTTCGTTACTTGTTATGGTTCGATAGGGGGGCATAAATCGACTAAATCCTTATCTGGCAAGAGACTTAATTGATTAGTTCGCTCTAGATAAAAAACAATTGACAAAAATCGCTAAATGCCTTTCTATATAAGGG
>NZ_JAPZQJ010000355.1:0-1011 GCF_027530405.1 Microcystis sp. LE19-41.2A
CTTGTTCCCCACTTAAGCCCAACTATCGGCACTATTCGTTCATTAAACACTAATTGTCAAGATGCCATGTAATCTTTCCTATCAAAGTAATTTCAGTTCCGGTGCTGATTCGGAGCATCTTTCAATTTGACAACGCCAAAAATGGGTTCTTCGTTACTTGGTATGGTTCTATAGGGTGGCATAAATCGACTAAATCCTTATCTGGTAAGAGACTTAATTGATTAGAACGTAGGTTGGGTTGAAGTATGAAACCCAACGCCCGCATGGGTTACGCTACCGCTAACCCATCCTACAAATAATTGTGCCTCCCTACTTAGTTAGTTATAAATAGTTGACTAGACAAAAAATGTCGATATAATAAATGGTTATGCGGTAACTCTCGCTATTTTTAGCCTTGATTGTAAACCCTAGATAGTTTAATCGATCGCCCCTTAAGAAAATGGCAATACAAACAACCTTTGCAGAGATTTTAGAAGCAGCCGAGCAACTTCCCCTTGAAGATCAAGAAAATCTCATTCATATTTTACAGAATCGTCTTCGAGATCAAAAAAGAACAGAGTTGATTAGAGATGTTCAAGAAGCTCAACAAGAATTTGCACAAGGTCAATGTCAACCCCTGACACCTGAACAAATCATGGAGGAAATCCTTTCCTGAATTTTGTTTTATTACGCTCCAATATATTTATTAGAAATGCTCGAAAAATTGTCAAAAAAAAGCCTTTTTTAGCTCAAAATATCCGAGAAACTTTAGATTTATTATCCGTAGATCCATTTCAACCTCGATTAAGAACACACCAATTAAAAGGGGAGCTTAAAGACTCTTATGCTTGTAGTGTGGGCTATGATTTAAGAATTGTCTTTAAATTCGTTGGCTCTTCTCGACTTTGTGTGATAATTTTTGCTTATAGAATCGTGAAATATTTACTGGGAAAGACTTTTAGGAGTATTTTGCTGAAGAAACTATCAGTATAGACCCCGTTTCCACACAGAAACCAGAAGAGCCATTCGTTG
>NZ_JAPZQJ010000124.1:0-1442 GCF_027530405.1 Microcystis sp. LE19-41.2A
AGATGAACGTAGCGACTGTCTTGATTGTCAAGGGGTAACTCAAAAAACAATCAAGGAGTTGCTGTCGAACCTAAAATCTCAAGCCAGAAAAAAGCGCAGCAAAAACTAAGTCGCTCAGGTTAAACCAAAGCAAGCGCAACCCTTGATCAGAGATAACAAAAAGTGTGAATCTCTAGGAACAAGGTGGTAAATTGTCAGCAAGCTGCCAAGGCTGATTTTGGCGAACCATTGCATTAAGAATAACTAAGATTTTCCGCACACAAGCAGTCAGAGCCAGTTTTTTTGATTTACCTCGTCCGACTAGGCGTTCGTAAAAGGTTTTAATCACCGGATTATGACGCATAGCTACCACCGCTCCCATGTAAAGAGTCGCCCGAATCTGAGCGCGACCTCCCTGAATCATTCGCTTACCTTTATGTTGACCACTATCAGGATTAATCGGTGCGACACCGACTAAGCGAGAGATTTGTTTGGCGGTTAATTGACCGAGTTCTGGTAAGTCGGAGACGAGAGTAGTAGAAATTACTTGACCAATCCCCGGCACGGTTTTGAGTAAATTAACTTTCTCGAGCCATTGTTGGTTAGCTTGGGTCAATTCCTCAATTTCTTGATTGAGTTTTTCGAGGCAGTTATCGAGATACTCAAGATGGGCTTCGATATCGACCAAAGCTTTACCGCGAGCGCGTTCCCGTCGGTTTTTTTCGGCAGTCCGCATCTCGACAAGTTGCCGGCGACGACTAATTAAGTCGCCCAATTGACGAGATTCTTCCGACTCAACCGCTAATATTTGCGGTTGCATTGCTTCGCCAAAATGAGCTAAGATTTGAGCGTCAATGGCATCGGTTTTGGCTAATTTACCAGTGGCTTTAGCAAAGTCTCTTCCTTGACGGGGATTGATTAAGGCTACAGCTAAATCCGCTTCTTGTAATTGAATCACCAGTTCAGTTTCTCAACCTCCTGTCGCTTCCAGAACGATGAGGTTGAGCGTGTAAGATTTTAGGGTTTCGACCAGTTTAGATATGTCCTCCTTTGTGTTAGCAACTTTCATCGCTTTACCGAGGGGACGGAGGTACACATCTAGGGTCGCTTTACTAATGTCAATGCCTACCCATTGAGAGATATTTTCCATGATTGAACCTAACTAAAGCAAGCAGAATTGATGGTCATTTTTGAGAGCATCCCCTTGATTTTACTCATCCTTGCCCGATACGGTCTCTTAGCTTAACAATTGATTGTTTTCGCCACGACCCCGGCGACTGTTCGAGTTTTGTCAGGGAGATTATGGTGGTGACCCTTGCTACGAAGCGGTCTTTTCCGACCAAGGTTGGGACGGTCTACCACCTCTCTCAATATACAAGGTTGGGTTGAAGCATGAAACCCAACGCCCGATTATGTTACGCTACCGCTAACCCATCCTACAAATAATTGTGCCTCCCTACTTA
>NZ_JAPZQJ010000452.1:0-6880 GCF_027530405.1 Microcystis sp. LE19-41.2A
GCTTCCCTTTCCTATACCCTTCCCGACAACGTGGAAAATCTCCTTCTCACTGGTACTGGTAATCTTAATGGCACGGGTAATGGCTTAAATAACCAGATTACAGGGAATAGTGGCAATAATAGCCTCAATGGTGCTGCTGGAGTCGATACTTTAACTGGTGGTTTAGGTGCAGATATCTTTATCTTCCAATTTGGTCAATCTACCATATCAACAAGCGATCGTATCACAGATTTTGCCATCAATAGTGATAAAATTGACTTATTAACTCAAGGTGGACTACCCATGAATGCGCCTAGTAGTTTCAGTCGCGCTGCTGATAGCACTGTCACCACTTTACAGAATTTAATCAATCAAGTATTTACTGATGCTAATGGAGCGATTACAGGTAATCAAGGATTAGCGGTTAATAGTGCCGCCTTAGTGCAGGTAACAACCGGTGCAATAGCCGGAACTTACCTCGTTATTAATGATAGCGCGGCTGGCTTCCAATCCAGCAATGATTTATTAATAAATATCACTGGATTTACTGGTGCTTTACCAGCTTTAGGGAGCATTCCAGTGGGTAATTTCTTTATCTAAGTGTCTAAGCTCTCCTTCTAAGTCACCTAGAAAACGGGTTTCTTCAAGAAACTATTTAGAAACCCGTTTTCTGGACTTTAAAACAAAAAAACGTTTCGCTGACAAACTCTATAAAGAACGTAGGTTGGTTTGAAACATGAAACCCAATGCCTGCTCATGTTAAGCTTTTCACGACTACTTATAGTTAATTATGTATTTTTGGCAATTTCGTGTTTATCAGCGTCCTTTGCTGCATCCCCTACAAACCCATCACGGACTCTGGGAAATTAGGGAAGGAATTATTATTCGCTTAGAAGCGGAAGATGGACGTATTGGATGGGGAGAAATTGCTCCTTTACCTGAATTTGGTTCAGAAACATTATCGGCAGCAATATTATTCTGTCAAAGTCTCGAAAATCCCCTATCAATAAATTCAATTTTTTATATTCCTGAACAATTTCCTGCTTGTCAATTTGCCTTTGAATCAGCTTTAGAAGATTTAAGTATAGAAAATCAATCAAGAGAATTAGAACCGAGAAATTATAGTTATTTATTGCCCACTGGTACGGCAGTATTTCCCTGTCTGGATGATATTTTAGCCGCTAATCAAACTAATACTTATAAATGGAAAATTGCGGTCAATTCTCTCAAGCAGGAGTTAACCTTATTTGAAAAATTAATTGACCGATTACCCAGGGAAATTAAATTGCGTTTAGATGCCAATGGGGGATTGAGTATGGCTGACAGTAAAATCTGGTTAAAAATTGCCGATGAATGTCAAATAATTGAATTTATCGAACAACCTTTACCCCCGTCTCAATGGTTAGAAATGTTGCAATTAAGTCAAGATTTTACCACAGGAATTGCTTTAGATGAATCGGTGGCCAATCTTCGACAAATAGAGGAATATTATCAACGGGGATGGCGAGGAATTTTTGTGATTAAACCTGCTATTACCGGTTCAATCCACGGGTTAAGACATCTCTGGGAAAAATATCCCTTAGATTTAGTATTTTCCTCCGTTTTAGAAACTAATATCGGCAGAAAATCCGCTCTACGTCTAGCACAAGAATACCCCAAAAAGGAGCGAGCTTTAGGTTTTGGTGTGCAACAATGGTTTAATAATAGTGACCCCGATTGGTTAGAAAAACTGTGGACGACATCAGCAAACAATTAGCATATCTCAGTCAAAAAGATTGGTTATATGGATACAATAGCCAGAAATTTTATCAATTATATCAGTCCTATTGTCAGAAATTTATCGCCGCAGATAATCCTCGATTAACTATACTGCTTGCTGAAGGCAATCCCCTTAAATTTCTAGCGATATTCTTGGCTGCCGTCAGGTCAAAAAGTTGCCTATTTCTAGCTAATCCTGACTGGAAAACTAACGAATGGCAACAGGTTTTCTCTCTGATGCAACCCGATTATATTTTTGGTGAAAATATCGAGGTTTTTAACCATAATTCTCCTCCTGTCAATCCTTTGACTAATTCTCTGATGATACCCACGGGGGGAACCTCGGGAAAAATTCGCTTTGCTATCCATAACTGGTTAACTTTAACTGCTTCTGTCAAAGGTTTCTCTGAATATTTTCAAGTCGAGCAGGTTAACTCTTTTTGCCTACTGCCTTTATATCATGTTAGTGGTTTAATGCAGTTTCTGAGAAGTTTTTTAACAGAGGGAGATTTTGCTGTTATTTCTTACCATAAAATCAAACAAAAGCGCATAAATAATCTCAATCTTCAAGATTATTTTATCTCTTTAGTACCCACTCAATTACAATTCTTTCTAGAAAATGATCCTCGTTGGTTAGCCAATTTTAAAACAGTTTTACTAGGAGGTTCCCCTGCATGGCCATCTTTACTAGAAAAAGCTAGAGAATATAATATTTCTCTGTCTCCCACCTATGGAATGACGGAAACTGCCTCACAAATTGTCACCCTTAAACCAGAAGATTTTCGACGAGGCAATAATAGTAATGGACAGCTATTACCCCATGCTCAGATAAAAATTAATCCCGATAACCAGAAAATTATTATTGAAGCGAAATCTTTATTTTTAGGCTATTATCCCCATCTTAATCAAGCAAGCTACTTCGAGACCGATGACTTAGGTTACTTCGATGAAAGTGGTTATTTATATATCATTGGTCGCGATAGTCAAAAAATAATTACTGGAGGAGAAAATGTTTATCCTCTTGAGGTAGAAACTGCCATTAGACACACTAATTTAGTTAAAGATGTGGTGGTTTTAGGGTTGCCAGATTCTCGATGGGTACAGGTAATTGTCGCTTTTTATGTCCCCGTTAATTCTCAGATAGACCAGACAATTATTCAATCCCAGATTAAGGATAAATTAGTCAATTATAAACTGCCGAAACATTGGATAAAATTACCAGAGATACCAAAAAGTCCTCAAGGTAAGATTAATCAAACCACTTTAATTAAATTAGCCGAAACTTTTTTGACACCGAGTCAAACCCCAGACGATAATTATAGCTGATCCAAACAGATACTCTAAGGAGAATCTTCAGGATAGTCGATAAATACCCGCTCTCCAACTTTAACCCCATTAAGAACCTGAGTTTTATCGCCGATAACTGGGCCAAGAGTCACCGGACGGAATTTAGGTTTATTCTCCTGGTTAGGAACTAATACCCCAGTCTTGCCATTTTGAGTTAAAACAGCGACATTTGGTACGACTAAAGCCCGAGGAATTGAGAACCCTAAAAGAGTCAGTCTCACATTGTTATTGGGCTGAGTTAGCCTCAGATCATTTTTCAAAGGTAAAGTAATGACAACCTAGTTGATTATTCCAAAGCGTAATTTCTTTCTGAGAGCGGAATTTTCAGATGTTAGTTACGACTGTTAAAAATTAGTATCAGTTGCCTAGTTTTTCTGTTTCTGAGAAGGGTAAGAGGCGATTGGCTTTGCACCCCCCTTTAACCTTGACCATCAATTTAGCATATTTTCTCGGCATTAACTGAGACGTAATATAATTAACTAAAACTTAAGATAATTAACTAAAACTTAAGATAATTAACTGAAACTTAATAAATATTAATAACAAACCTAATGATTAGAACTTTGGCTTTTCTCGAATTTGTGTGATAATCAGTGCTTATCATTCGTAGGAGTTTTGCTAGGCAAGGTTTTGAAGACTATATTTCTGGAAAATTATCCCTATTCTTCTGCTCTGCACACAGAAACGGGAAAAACCAGAGATAGTTATTTCAAAAATGAATGTTAAGTAGGTGGGTGGAATTAAATATAAGATGAACGTAGGTTGGGTTGAAGCATGAAACCCAACGCCCCGATGGGTTACGCTACCGCTAACCCATCCTACAAATGATTGTGCCTCCCTACTTAAAAGTTGATAGCTATCTTGCTAAAGATTGACCGCTCAGGCAATAATGGGAAGGTTTATCATCCCCATTAAAGAATGCTCAACGCTTTTATTTGGCTACCGATTATAGGGGCGATACTGATTGCCTACACGCCTCTAGAGGCGAAAAAAGTGCGCGGATTAGCTCTAACTCTTGCTGTCGTTCTCTTACTGCTTAATATTCTCCTTGGCTGGCAATTTGACCCTAGTAACCCGCAAATGCAGTTCACGGTTAACCTGCCTTGGATTAATTTCCTCGGTTTCAATTATGCCCTCGGTGTCGATGGCTTATCATTTTCATTACTTTTTCTTAACAGCATCTTGACAATAATTGCTCTTTATGCTAGTGGCACAGAGGTTAACCGACCGAAATTTTACTATTCCCTGCTCTTGTTACTCAATGCCGGAGTAGCGGGGGCCTTTCTAGCGCAGGATTTACTGCTATTTTTCCTATTTTACGAATTAGAAATCGTTCCCCTTTACTTTCTCATTGCCATTTGGGGGGGTCAAAGACGCGGTTATGCGGGCATGAAATTTTTATTATACACGGCAATTTCCGGCTTTTTAGTGCTAATCTCTTTCCTTGGCTTAGTTTGGCTAACCGGTGCTGATAATTTCGCCTATAATCCCCTTTTATCGAATAATTTAGACGTTAAAACTCAATTACTGCTCCTTATTCCCCTTCTGATTGGATTAGCCATCAAAATCCCGATTTTTCCCTTTCATACTTGGCTACCGGATGCCCACGTCGAAGCATCTACCCCCGTTTCTGTGCTTTTAGCGGGAATATTACTCAAATTAGGAACCTATGGACTGCTGCGCTTTGGAGTCGGTTTATTCCTCGATGCTTGGGTGACTATCGCCCCTTGGTTAGCAACGATAGCAGCTATCAGCGCCCTCTACGGGGCCAGTTGCGCTATTGCCCAAAAGGATATGAAAAAAGTAGTGGCCTATTCTTCCATTTCCCACATGGCCTATATTTTACTAGCGGCGGCGGCCACCACCAGATTAAGCATCACCGCGGCGATTTTGCAGATGATTAGTCACGGTTTAATTTCCGCTTTGTTATTTTTGTTGGTGGGAGTAGTGTATAAAAAAACCGGCAGTCGGGATGTGGATTATCTACGCGGTTTATTAAATCCCGAAAGAGGTTTACCAATCACGGGAATGTTAATGATTTTAGCGGCTATGGCCAGCGCCGGCATCCCTGGAATGGTGGGATTTATCGCCGAGTTTTTAGTTTTTCGTGGCAGTTTCCCGATTTTTCCGATACAAACGCTCTTATGTTTGGTTGCTAGTGGTTTAACCGCAGTGTATTTTCTCCTGATGATTAATCGGGTTTTCTTTGGCCGTTTAACCCCTGAATTATCGCGCATTCCTCGCAGTACCTGGCCCGAAAGATTTCCCGAAATTGCTTTGGCTTTATTTATTATTGTTTTGGGATTACAACCGAGTTGGATGATTCACTGGAGTGAAAACCAAGCATCAGTGTTATTAACTGGCACGGCAATCAGTCAAAGGCAATCATAGAAACCTTTTCCAGAATTTTTTAAACCTAGACCGAAACTAACTTGTGGATAGGAGCCGAAACGTCAAAAATTTTTGGCTTTGCGGAGGGAATTAACCGTTAAAACCACCTGTTCCCCCACCAGTTCAATTTCTTCTAAAGTATTAAAACGACTCAACCCGAAGCGCAGGGAGGCATAAGCGAGAGATTCGGGGCGACCCAAGGCAGTTAAAACGTGGGAGGGGGCGGTATGGCTAGAAGAACAGGCAGAACCGGAGGAAAGCGCCACTATTGGCTGTAATCCTAACAATAACGCCGCACCGTCCACCCCTTCAATACTAATATTCAAATTTCCGGCTAATCTTTGGCTAGGATGACCATTGAGATAAATTCTGTCTAATTGACTGATAATCTCCCATAAACGGGCTTTTAACTGATTTAAGTAGCCGGTATCTTCTTCAATCGCTTTGATGCCCAATTCTACTGCCTTGGCAAAACCGACAATTTGCGGTGTAAATATTGTACCCGATCGCAGTCCTTTTTCCTGGCCTCCCCCTTGAATTTGAGCGGCGAGACGAACTCTGGGGTTCCGGCGCCGGACGTACAGCGCACCGATTCCCTTCGGTCCGTGGACTTTGTGGGCAGTTAAGGACATCATATCTATATTCATTTCCTCCACATCTAGGGGAATTTTGCCGATTGCTTGGGCCGCGTCCGTATGAAAAAGTACCTGATACTGGCGACAAATCGCCCCAATTGCCGCTAAAGGTTGAATCACCCCAATCTCGTTATTAGCAGCCATAATTGACAGCAAAATCGTGTCAGGACGCAAAGATTTTTCTAGTAGTTCCAAGTCAATTAGGCCATCAGCACCGACGGGTAAAATTGTCACCTCAAAACCCAATTTTTCCAGATAATGACAGGGATCTAAAACGGCGCGATGTTCTGTCACCACCGTAACTATATGCCTTCCCTTGGCGAAATAAGCTTCGGCAACCCCTTTGATGGCCAGGTTATTAGCCTCCGTTGCCCCACTGGTAAAAATAATTTCTTCGGGACTACTATTAATAGCAGCGGCGATTGTTTCTCTTGCCTGTTTAACTGCGGCCTCGGCTGTCCAACCATAGACATGATTAATACTACTGGCATTACCAAAGTGTTCGGTAAAATAGGGCAACATCGCCGCCAGAACCTGCGGCTCCATCGGTGTCGTGGCGTGGCAATCTAGATAAATCGGCTTTTGAGACATATTTTTCCCCCGCGGGGGATTTGGGAAGGAGATATCCTCTGTTTTAAGAGAATCTCTGAAAGTGCATTGCTAATCTATGTTAACAAAAAAGTATCGGATAAGTAGGTAGGCACAATTATTTGTAGGATGGGTTAGCGGTAGCGTAACCCATGCGGGCGTTGGGTTTCATGCTTCAACCC
>NZ_JAPZQJ010000676.1:0-3303 GCF_027530405.1 Microcystis sp. LE19-41.2A
TCAGTCTGTAGAGCGACCATAAGACCAGAACAGAGTAAATCTGTTAAGGCAGGTGCGGAACCCCGCAAGGGAAAGAAGCAGAAACCTAAATCGTGAGGTTTGGGAATCGCCGTCCGTTTTACGGCGGCGAGGATGTCAAGCCGACCGTTTCGATACTATTACCCTACAACCGGGTAACATCGCCTACGCCCGACTCACCGCCGCTAGTCCCCAGTATGTGATCGACAAGTTGGGAGAATACAGCGTTTCAGGTCATCTCATCGCTAGGATAGTCAATGTTCAATAAACAGCAGAAACCACTACCCACCGCCGTTTTACGGGCCCCCAATTCCCCATCAGACGAATCATCGCCACCGTCCGGCATCCTTCTGGGGGATAACTGTTATTGGAATCCTGGCCATTTGCCCAACGGTCACATCGTCGCCATCGGTGCATCCGGTAGTGGCAAAACCCAGACCCTCAAAGCGATCGCCTATTCTCTTCGACAAACTTATCCCGATATTCAGTTATTTATCATCGATTTTCACGGTGATCAGGAGATTATCGGCGAAACTTGTTATCCTCTGCACATGGCCAGTTCTCACGGCATCAATCCCCTGATTGTCAACCTCGATGCTGAAGGGGGTGGTCCCCATCTACAGGCCATCGCCGTTACCACCACCCTCAAACGCTCCTTACAGTTGGGACCCAATCAGGAGGGTTTACTGTTAGAAATATTGCAATTTTGTTACAACCGGCGGGGTATCAGCCAAGAACAACCGACAAGTTGGACAAGGGAAGCGCCCAATTTTACCGATTTGCAGCAGGAGATCGAGTCGCGAGTCGAGAGCGGCTGTAAGGAATCGCAAAAACTGAAACTGAAACTGATAGCCACTTTCACCTACGGTGTCTTCTGCCGTCCCCAACCCGACTTCACCGAGAAACATATCCGCATCGACCTCTCGAAATTACCGCCGGAGATCGGGGCGATTGCCGCTGAATCCTTGGCCTGGCAATTGATGAACCAACACCGGTTAACCGGGGAAATCGAAGGGAAACTACCCCGTACCTACCTATTCATCGATGAGGCTAAAGAATTGCGGAAAAGTCGGGCCTGTGACCGCATCATCGCCGACGGTCGTAAATACGGGCTGGGTTTGGTGTTGGCATCCCAATCGGAACGACATCTCAGTGACGACGTGATCGGTAACTCCTCTACCAAGATCGTTCTGCCAGTGGACCAGTCGGAAGTGAAACGGGTGGCCGCCAAATTCCGGTTTGCCGAGAAGAAAGTAGCCGAGTTAGTACCCTTGACCGCCCTATGTCGTTTCGGCAAACAGGCAGAAATGACCAGTATCTTTCCCTATCACCGGAGGGTAAAAGATGGTTAGCACTCTTTCTAAGTCAAAACCCCACCAGCGACGCACTGAGACGGTTTTCGCCATCCTCGATGATGCACCAGCTGGTACGACCTACGAAGGTCTGATCTCGTTGGTACGGGAGAAAACGGGTAAGGGTTGTTCCCGCAAGCTGATTAGTCGCTGGAAACGGGAACGCACGGGAGAAACCGTCTCGGAAATCCCGACTGTCTTGGAAATTCCAACTGTCTTGGAAATTCCAACTGTCTTGGAAACGATCGCTTCCCAAAAAACACTTAGACAAAGTTCAGTGCTTGCCCTGAAAGAAGCAGATACTTCCCCCATTGTCCCCAGAATCGAGAAATACAGCGAGAAAACAAGCGAAAGTGTTGCCCTGAGAGAAGCCGATACTTCCCCCATTGTCCCGGAACCATTCTATTCCCCCCGTCCTGATTTCTTTCGTTATCTGACCGTTGCCGCCGCCGCCATTATCACCCTAGTCGGTTGCAGTTACACCACCGCCCAAAAAACCCCCAGTACCCCCGTTACACCCGTTACCACCTCTTACCCCCCTTATCAAGGGGGGATTAAGGGGGGATCCTCTCCGAAAAAAACCCACTCCACTGTACCGAGAGAGATCAAAATCCGATTGACCCTTACCACCCCCGCAGATCTGCGGGTCAAACAAGGTTCTCGTATCGTTGGGGGTCAGATAATACGCGATCGCATTCCCGCGAGACAACGACTCCAAACCCAACGGCAACAGTTGGAACTCTCCCTAAAAAAGCTGCAGATTCCCCTACCCGAACTCACCTTACCTTCACCACCCCCAACATTAAATAAACTTCCCCCCGTTTCATACCGGCAAGAAATCGCTCATATTACCCTGAAAACGGGAGAATTACAACAGATAGATACTAAAATCACTCAACAAAAACAGAAAATTTCTCAATTACTAGCCCTTCCCTCTGCCCCCCTTATCAAGGGGGGATTAAGGGGGGATCCCGTTAATGTCGCTTCCCTACCCACTTTTGTTACTATCGACTCTCAACCTTTACCCCCCGTGGAGAAGATTATCGAACACGAACGGGCGAAACTCTCCCAAATGGAAACGGAACGGGAACAGGCAAAAATACAACTGGACATCGCCCGTGCCGCTTTATCAACCGCCAAGGAAAAGCGTCTTCAGGAAGAATACCAATTGGCTCTAGAAGAAAACCGACGGACGATCACCCTTCAGAACCAACAACTAGAAGTGGAGAAACAGAGGGCAGTTCGCGCCGCACAACTTCAGGAACGGGAATACAACCAAGCGGTGATCAGGACGAGAATACAGGAGATCGACAATGCACTGGTTCAATTGGCTACGGTTAAGGCTCCCTACCCCGGAACGGTCAAACGGCTTAAATGGCAGGGTCAGGATGATCGCCTTCTCACTGTCGAGCTTACTGTTGATGTGGACTCCCCTACAGGCCGCTCCCCTTCCCTGTCTCGATAGCGGTAACGATTGTCTCCGTACCCTCACCGACGCGGCGATCGAACGTTCCCCTGAATTGCAGACCCTCGACGAACGCATCGCCTTGATTGATCGCCGGTTACAGTTGGCTGGACAACGTATCGACCAGGCCAACGCCCGACAATGGACGGGTTATCTAACCACCGACCCGATCGCCATTCTGCAAAATCTGTTTGGGGGTGGTCAGGTACAACAACAGAGGATGGCCATCACCGACCTCGAAATCAGGGCGGCCGACCTAGAGGCGGCCAGGGCTGAATTGGAACGTCAACGGGCTGCCAAACGCTCCCAACTCGGAGAACAGGTCTTGACGCTGGTGATCGCCTACGAAACCGCCGGCGATCGAGAACGGGCGATATTAGCCCAACTGTCCAATCACGACCTCTTGACCCGAATTACCGAGATCGATTACCGTCTGGGCGGTTCATCCACCGAAACCTATCTAACAAG
>NZ_JAPZQJ010000214.1:0-10461 GCF_027530405.1 Microcystis sp. LE19-41.2A
TCTGATAATTTTTAACGCCTACCTACTTAGTAATTATAATCTTTTGGTAACTGTCCATTTTGAACGCCGATTAAAGGAGCAACTATGAAAATAGACTATGATCGAGCCGCTAATGCCGCTTATATTCGTCGTTTTGAGGGAAAGGTTATTGATTCTGAGGAACTAGCGCCGGGGATTGTCTATGATTACGATGAGACGGATAGGATTGTAGGGATTGAGATTTTAGCAGTCAAACAGAGAACGGCCGAACAATTCAAAAATATTGATTTTCCGTTGGAAGAGAGTGAAAAACAAGAGATTAGACAATGGTTCGGAAAGTTAATACTAAATTGTTAAGTGATGTGAGAAATTCAGGAAATATGGGAGGTGCTATAATTGACATATTTACTCAGTCAAAAAACGATGATTAAGTTAAAAGTCACAACGGTAGGGAACTCTATGGGGGTGATTTTCCCGAAAGAGTTGGTGGAGAAGCTGCGCCTTAGTAAAGGCGATATGCTCTACGTCTTGGAAACGCCGAATGGCTTTGAGCTTACACCCTACGACCCCGAATTTGTCCAGCAAATGGAAGTGGCGGAGGAAGTGATGCGCGAAGACTGGAATGTTTTGAGAAAGCTGGCAACTTAGGCTCATGAACCAGCTAATCTGGATAGCTGATGGGGTAGCTCTCGCGATTCATCACCGCCAAATAGCCGAGCATGGTGGATTAGAGGGTATTCGAGATGAGGGGTTGCTAGAAAGCGCACTTTCCCGACCGCAAAATCTTCTGGCTTATTCTGAGTCGCCTCCTGACATGGCTTCTTTGGCAGCGGCCTACGCTTATGGGATTGTCAAGAATCACCCTTTTGTAGATGGGAATAAGAGAACGGCCTATGTAGTGACGAGGACTTTTCTCAGGCTCAATGGCTACGATCTTCAAGCTTCTAGTGAAGAAAAATACCAGATATGGATCGATCTTGCTGTTGGTAAGCTTTCAGAGGAACAATTAGGGACTTGCGCTTTGATAATGTACCTTTTGGGCGAACGCAGTTCGCCCCTACATTGTGGACAAAATCCGTTACTGTAGGGGCGCAAAGCTTGCGCCCTCCGATCGATTGGGATATTATTCCCACGCAAGTCCCTTAGCTGATTGGATTAGGAAACATTTATTAAAGATTCCTCTAATGTCGGGTTAGCGAGGGGAAAAATTATGTCATTGATCAGATCTTCGTACTTAAATAGGACTGTTATCGCATTAAATTTAACAAGGGAGTTCAATATGATTACCTTTGAAAACGCGCTGGAGTTGGTTAGTCAATTACCCAGGGAACAGCAAGAAATGTTAATCGAGTCAGGGGAGAATATCAGGAATTGAGAGCCTGTTCCTGTAGTTATGATTGCCTCATCATTTTCTATTTAGAACGAGACGAAAAAAATCAAACAGATAGGATAGTTTTGATTAACATTGGAACTCATGATGAGGTGTATTAACTAATAACTGATAGCGGAAATAACTATGAATCCCAAATTTTACGCCTTACTTACCCTTTCTCTGGTGGCTACCGTCACCCTACCAGTTGTTAACGGGAAACTCTCCTCTCTCGTCCCTGCGGTAATAGCGCAAAATACGGATGCGAGGAAAGCAGAAGCGGATCAACTTTTGCAACAAGGTATTCAACAATATCAAACCAGTCAATTTCGGGAAGCATTACAATCTTGGGAAAAAGCCTTACAGATTTATCGAGAAATCGGAGATCGCCAAGGGGAAGCCAATTCTTTAGGCAGTTTAGGAATCGCTTACGGTTCCCTCGGACAGTACCAAAAGGCGATCGAGTACCATCAACAGTATTTAACTATCGCCCGCGAGATCGGAGATCGCCAAGGGGAAGCCAATTCTTTAGGCAGTTTAGGAATCGCTTACAGTTCCCTCGGACAGTACCAAAAGGCGATCGAGTACCATCAACAGTCTTTAGCTATCAATAGGGAGATAGGCGATCGCGCTGGAGAAGCTCTCAGCCTCAACAATCTTGGCGTAGCTTACCGAGATAACAAACAGCCCGCGGAAGCTATAACAAACCTAGAAGCATCTCTAAACATTTATCTAGATATGCGTGGGGGATTATTGCGCGACGATCGCAAGGATTTTTTAGCCTCTAACGAAAGAACCGTAAACAATCTCGCCGATCTCCTCATCCAACAAAATCAACCAGAAAAAGCCTTTCAATGGCTTAACCTCGCCACTACTGCCGATCTCGCCGATTACAATCGCCTGATTAATGCGAAAGTTGCTGATCTCGATGCACAAAAAGCACTTGATAACTGGAACACCGACAATCGACAACTCGAAGGAATGCGCCGACAACTACAGGATAAATACTCGGAAGAACTAGCACAACAGATCCGACAATTCGAGGAAAAAGTGTATAAAAATGCGGAAACTATCGGAGATAAATATCCTGAAATTGCTGAACTTTTTGAAACCAAACCCACCGACATCGCCCAACTCCAGAAAAATATCGCTCCTGATACCCTCGTTATTCAACCCGTTCTCTTAGGCAATAAAGCCACCTTATTCCTTATTACCAGAGACAAACTAACCGTTATCCAAAGCGATGCAAAAGCCGATGATTTTAATCAACTTGTCAGTCAATACCGTACCCAATTAGCCGACTATAAAAATGCCGACTACCTCGTTACCGGTAGTAAATTATACGAGATTTTAATCCGTCCCATTGAGTCCCAAATCGCCACCAGTTCCCCGAAAAATATCGCTATTATCGCTAGTGGACAACTGCGCTATATTCCCTTTGAAACCCTCTACGATAAGAAAAATGACCAAGTTCTCCTAGAAAAATATCCAATTTATTATTTAACTCGCATCTCCACATCTACCCCTCCCGCGACCGAAAGAAAACCCTTACAAGGCCTAGCATTTGCTAACCCTAAACCCACCCAAGAAGAACTTAAAGGCACAGAAATAGAAGCAGAAACTATCAGCAAAATCTTTCCGGGAAGTGAAAAATATCTCGGTACAAACGCAACTCTAGATATATTCAAAAAACAAGCCTTTCGCTTCTCGATTTTACACCTCGGAACTCACGGCTGTTTTGACCTCGCTGGCTGTCCTAATTTGGGTATGCAAGCTAATAGTATTCTGTTCGCCAACAAAGAGCAATATAACATCGCCGATGCCGCATTATTAGGCTTAAAAAATACCGAATTAATCACTCTTAGTGCCTGTCAAACCGCCAAGGAAGCCAACGCAGACGGACAGGAAATATCGGGACTTGCTTACGTCCTAGAAAGAGCCGGTGCTAAATCAGTAATAGCCAGTCTTTGGAATGCTGAAGATAATACCAGTGCCGAAATTATGACCCAATTTTATCAAAATCTCAAGAATGGCATGAGTAAAAGTGAAGCCATGCGACAGGCCAAACTTAGTCAAATTAAAAGCCATCCTTATTTTTGGTCGCCCTTTATTTTGATTGGGTCTGCTAATTAAGTAGGTAGGCACAATTATTTGTAGGATGGGTTAGCGGTAGCGTAACCCATGCGGGCGTTGGGTTTCATGCTTCAACCCAACCTACGTTCATTTTATATTTAATTCCACCCACCCACTTAGGGTTTGCTGAAAAAGTACGGGCGAAGCATTCGGATAGAAAATCTACGGTTTCACCGATAGGTTATTGCCCGAATGCTTCGCCCCTACAGGAGGCGGGCCGATGAAGACGCAAGGTTTTGAAGCATGATTCTCTCAAAATCTTGCACCTGTTTCGCGAGAAAAGCCACAAAACCCTTACCTTGCCTACATTTCACATTTATTCAGCAAACCCTAATTAAGCAGCCGATGATAACTCTCGATCGCTGATAATCAGAATTATTTCCTAACTTTTAACTGCCGACATCTGCCGCATTTCTAAATACACTAATAAAGCGTTAATATCGGCGGGATTGACTCCGCCAATTCGCGAGGCTTGGCCGATGGTGGCGGGTTTAATTTTTGTTAATTTTTCCCGGGATTCCATTGACAAAGTTTCGATTTTCATGTAGTCAATATCGGGGGATAAATGACGGTTACTGTGGCGACTAATTTGGTCAATTTGATTTTGTTGTCGTTTCAGATAACCGGAATATTTAATTTCAATTTCTACCCCTTCTCTTTCGGCTAAATTTATATCGGGATTACCTAAACCATAACGATCAAGATCGAAATAATGCAAGCTAGGACGACGCAGTAAATCCGCTAAAGAGAGAGAACCTTTGATTTTTTGTTCTGTATCCTTAACGATGGCAATTGCCACCTGATCCCGTTCTTTAATTCTGGTTTCGTGTAGGCGTTCTTTTTCAGCGATAATATTAGCTTGTTTAGTTTGGAATAATTGCCAACGCCGGTCATCAATTAAGCCAATTTCTCGCCCTAAAGGTGTTAATCTTTGATCGGCATTATCCGATCGCAATACTAAGCGATATTCGGAACGACTGGTTAACATCCGGTAAGGTTCCCGCAGATCCTTGGTACACAAATCATCGACCAAAGTTCCTAGATAACTTTCCTCCCGGGGAAAAACAATTAACTCTTTTCCTAAAGCAAACCGGGCCGCATTAATCCCCGCCACCAGTCCCTGGGCTGCCGCTTCTTCATAACCGGTTGTCCCGTTAATTTGTCCCGCACAAAATAACCCCTCAATCTTCTTCGTCATCAGGGTTGGATAACACTGAGTTGCTGGTAAATAATCGTATTCCACTGCATAGGCAGCACGCAACATTACACAGTTTTCTAAACCGGGTAAAGTCCGCAGCATTGCTAATTGAACATTTTCCGGCAGTCCCGTTGAAAAGCCTTGGATATAAAGTTCGGGAATATCGCGCCCTTCCGGTTCAATAAAAATTTGATGACTTTCTTTATCGGCAAAACGGACGATTTTGTCCTCAATACTAGGACAATAACGCGGCCCTTTGGAGTCAATAAAACCGCCATAAATGGGGGATAAATGTAAATTATCTCTGATTAATTGATGAGTTGCCGCCGTGGTGCGGGTGAGATGACAGTTCATTTGTTCCCGTTCGATCCACACCTCTGGATCAAAACTAAACCAACGTACCTCGTCATCGGGCGGTTGCGGTTCCATACGGGAGTAATCCACCGAACGCTTATCCACACGGGCAGGAGTGCCAGTTTTTAGGCGACCAGTCTCGAATCCGAGACGATTTAGGGTTTCTGTTAAACCCACCGCCGCAAATTCG
The DNA here is from genome assembly GCF_027530405.1 of Microcystis sp. LE19-41.2A. Lineage (NCBI taxonomy): Bacteria > Bacillati > Cyanobacteriota > Cyanophyceae > Chroococcales > Microcystaceae > Microcystis > Microcystis sp. LE19-41.2A. Next base: position 5,224 of record NZ_JAPZQJ010000214.1, read on the forward strand.
CCCGCCCGTCCGGCTGCCATAGACTTGCCGCCGATCCAGATTTTGCCGCCTAAAAAAGTGCCAGTGGTTAAAATGACGGCTTTAGCGGCGAAACAAGTGCCGAAATAGGTTTCTACCCCTAAAACTTGCTCATTTGCCCCTAAAATCAGGTCTGTGGCCATGCCTTCCCGAATAACCAGATTGGCTTGGGTTTCGACGATACCTTTCATCACCGCCGCGTATTCCCGTTTATCGGTTTGGGCGCGTAGGGCCCAGACTGCCGGTCCACGAGAGGCATTAAGAACCCGTTTTTGCAGATAGGTGCGGTCGGCCATTTTGCCAATTTCGCCGCCTAAAGCGTCCACTTCGTGGGTTAATTGGGATTTAGCCGGACCACCGACGGCGGGGTTACAGGGTTGCCAAGCGATTTTATCGAGATTAAGAGTGAGGAGAAGGGTACGACAACCGAGACGGGCGCAAGCTAGGGCCGCTTCACAGCCGGAATGGCCCGCCCCGACGACGATGACATCAAATTCATCTTGAAAGTCTGCGGCTGAGGAGAAAGTCATACTCGATCGAGGGGAAAATTAATTAATCAGGCTAATATTCTAGCAATTTTTCTGAGTTTTCCCCCCAATATAATACAAGAATACTAACTAAGTCATTGACTAACACCAAAGCGATCGCATAAATCTAAAAACAATCTGTATAATCCCTATTTACCCTTGCCTTTTCAGGGCATTACTGGCTAAATATTATAGGTGCTTATCATATCTTCACGATCGTTTAAAGATTGTAATCATGGATTTACTTGCCAATCCCGTCGCTTTGTCGCGGATACAATTTGCCGTCACCGCTATTTTCCATATGCTTTGGCCGGTGTTAACCACTGGTATGGGCATTTATCTAGTCATTGTCGAAGGATTATGGCTAAAAACCCGCAATCCTGACTACTATCATCACGCTCGCTTCTGGGCAAAACTCTACATTCTCAATTTCGGCATTGGAGTTGCTTCTGGTTTACCCATGGCCTTCCAGTTTGGCATGAATTGGGCGCCTTTTTCGGAAGCGGTGGGGGACTTTTTCGGAACTATCCTCGGTTTCGAGGGAACCATGGCCTTTATGCTAGAGGCTAGTTTTCTGGGAATTATGTTGTTTGGTTGGGGACGAGTTCCCCCGTTAATTCACTTCCTAGCGACAATTCTCGTCGCTTTCGGGGCTAATCTTTCCACTTTCTGGATTTTAACCGCTAATTCTTGGCTGCAAACCCCCGCCGGCGGCATTTTCGTGGATGGTAAATTTATCGTTCAGGATTACCTACAAGCGATTCTCAATCCCTTCATGGTTAATAGTTTCCTGCATATGTTTTTCGCTACTCTGGAAACTTCTCTTTTCGTCATTGGTGGTATTAGTGCTTGGTATTTGCTCAATAAACGTCACATTAGCTTTTTTAGTCGTTCTCTCAAAATTGTTCTTACTCTAGCGATTGTTATCGCCCCCTTGCAAATTTTTGTCGGTCATCTTAGTGCCGAACAAGTGTATCACTATCAACCGGCTAAATTAGCCGCCATGGAAGCGCAATGGGAAACCATTCCTGCGGGAGAAACTGCCGGTTGGAGTTTGGTTGCTTTACCCAAGGATAAAGCGGAGACAAATAGCTGGGAAGTGAAGATTCCTAATGCTTTGGGTTATCTTTTGGAATTAAAACCCAAGTTATCGGAACCTGTTCTCGGCTTAAAAACGTGGAAATACGAAGACAGACCGCACATGGTGGGGCTAATCTATTATTCCTTCCGGATTATGGTCGCTATCGGTCTTTTTCTTGCTTCTTTAATGACTGTAACTGTCGGGCAATGGCTGCGCGGTCAACTGAGTAACGAAAAAATCGACAGTCAAAAATGGTTACTGCGCGCTTGGGTTTTTGCAGCCCCTCTGGGTTATCTTGCGGTTGAAACCGGTTGGATTGTCCGTTGTGTCGGTCGTCAACCCTGGACAGTTTACAATCAAATCCGGACAGTGGATGCTGCTTCTAAACTGCCCGCAGGCGAGATTTTAACCTCTTTAATCGGAATTACGGCGATTTATGTCGTTTTCTTGGTTTCTGCTCTCTATTTTGGCAGTCTTATTATCCGTCAGGGACCCAATCTTAACTTACCACTGCCGGGGACTCAAGAGGAAAAAGTGACCTCACCCGAACTAAATCCTCGTTCCCTAGAAGCGCAACAATAGGAGGAACTATGGAACCGTTACAGTATTTTTTGCCACAAATTTGGTTTTTTATTCTGGGTTTATTCCTGTTTCTCTACGTCCTTCTCGATGGTTTTGACTTGGGGGTGGGAATTCTTTCCCTGACTTCCTCCTCCGAGAAGCGTCGCAGTATTTTAATGACCAGTTTGGGCAATGTTTGGGATGCTAACGAAACTTGGATTGTCTTGATGGGTGGTTCCCTGTTTGGGGCGTTTCCCCTAGCTTACGGGACAATTTTAAACGCTTTATACCTGCCGGCAGTGATTATGGTGGTGGGGCTGTTATTTCGGGCTGTTTCCTTCGAGTTTCGTGAACATTCTCGTCGCAAGTTGTTCTGGAATTATGCCTTCGGACTCGGCAGTTTTTTGGCCGCTTTGGGGCAAGGATTCGCCCTCGGTGCGGTTTTTGAGGGCATTAAAGTGGATGAATTGGGTCATTTTGCCGGCGGCCCCTTTGATTGGTTAACATGGCGATCGATTCTAGTTTCTCTAACTTTAATCCAAGCTTATGTTTTAGTGGGTTCCACTTACCTAATTCTGAAAACTACGGGTAATTTACAGGAAGTTCACTATAAAACGGCAAAAATTGCCGCTATTACCACTTTTATCGGTGCTGTCTTTATCACCATCAGTACGCCGCTGCTTTCTGACCATATCCGTCAGCGTTTATTTGACCCTCGACTAATTTACATCTTTATCCTCATCCCGATTTTAGCTGTGGTCTTACTGGGTTTATTACTGCGGAGTTTGCAACTAAAGGAAGAAAACACTCCGATGGTGTGGACAGTATTGCTGTTTATGCTCTCTTTTATCGGTTTGGGATTGTTGATTTTCCCCGATATTATTCCCCCGTCAGTGACAATTTATCAAGCGGCGGCCGCCCCTAGTTCTTTGGTGTTTATGCTGACTTTTGTGGGTTTTTTAATCCCAATTTTACTAGCTTATACAGTTTATAATTACATCGTTTTTCGGGGTAAAATTACTGCTGAATCCTACGGAGAATAGATGACGTTGCCGATTTCAGACATGAATCTTCTTTGGTGGGATTTTTAAGGGGAAACTCTCTACCTCTGATGCTAAACTGAATTTATTCTAGGAGGTCTTTGGGTGTAATTAACTCGTAACGCTCGAAGGGTTGATGAATCCAAGGATTATCGGGGTAATATTCCACATAATAGTCAGGTTTGATTCTTGATGCCGCTTTGTACCAGATCACCGCAGTTTTGATATTGGTAATCCCGTATTTTTCCTGTAACAAAATCGAGGTTTTTTGGAGAGTGATTCCCGAATCGACTAAATCATCCACTAATAACAAGGGACTCTTTAATTTGGCTTCGATCATGGCTAAATTCGAGGAAATAGTTAATTCTCCCCGAATTTGATGATTTTGCCCCCCGTAGGAAGCAGCGTAGAGAATGGCTAGGGGTTGACGAAAAAGACGACAGAGAATGTCACCGACGCGCAATCCTCCCTTAGCTAAACAGACAATCTGAGCAAATTGCCAACCAGAATGATCGATTTTTACTGCTAATTTTTCGATCAGACGATGGTATTCATCCCAAGAAACATAAACATCGGCCATATTTTCCATTCCCGATTCAGAATTACTTATTTTCCGCAGGTCGATCACTACTCCAGGCCCACCAAACTCGATCGCATTGACAATGATAGAATTCCTGCCATTTACGTCGAGAATCTTCTCCTAAAACGGGAGCGCGGCGATTGATCCAAACGGCCTGAGCTTCTTTAGCTTTTGCCCCACAGTAAGGACAACAAAAATTGTAGGCGTGAACAGCATTCTCTGTCCAGTCAGGGGGAAAGGGACTAAAAGCATCCATAATCTCTGGGTTAAGGGGGTTAACAGTCAAAAAGGGGCTTGAATCGCTGGTGTTTAGGCTATAGTTCTCAATTTCTGCTTCGATAATTTTTACAGCGTTTCCCATAAAGATGAAGTGTAACCTAATTTGGTATTGACGACCGACTCCCCCAAAGGAAAACTTTGTACCTCACTATTAAGATAAATGCTATAATAGGTTTTGACAAATCGCGATCGGGAATATTTTCATGAAAACGAAGATTAATAACCAGAAAAACTGACTCAATAGACAATCTCCTTGTTTACTTTATCACTAAAAAAATATGGCTAAAGGGGATCAAATATACGCCTATCGGGAATTGCTCAATCTTCAGGGTGTTTATGCCCATCATGGCATCGATTGCGGTGATGGTAGCGTCATTCATTACCGAAAACCGAGCGAAATTGTCGAACGAACTTCCCTAGAAACCTTTGCTAGGGGTGGTAAAATCCATCTGGTGCGCCATGTAGAGGTGGGATTTTCCTTTATCCCCGATGTGGTGGTAGAAAGGGCGCTAAGTCGTCTGGGGGAGCAGAAATATAATCTTCTTTTTAACAACTGCGAACATTTTGCCACTTGGTGTAAGACCGGTATTAGCAAAAGTCAACAGATAGAAGAATTTATCCCGATTATTACCCATTTACAAGCGGTGGGACTCTACGAACCTCTGAAAAAATCCCTCATCGGAGCCGACCCCAACAATGCCCAAACCCTGTTAAAAGGGGCTTTAAGCAATCTTAAGGTGAGTTGGGATGAAATTCAACCCCAGTACAAAAAAGCCATTCAAGAAGCAGAAACATGGAATCGAGTAGCGATCGAAGCTTTAAGTAGAAATCGCGATGATTTAGCCCGGGAAGCCCTGAAACGCAAGGTAGAAGCCAAAAAACAGGCAAAACGCCATCAGGAACAATTGGATCAACTAGCGGCCATGACCGAAAATGTTCTTAAAAGTCTGGTGATTGCTAACGGTTAGTCTGGATTTGACACTCCCCGCTCTAAAGAGACGGGGATTCTTGGGGAGCATCTCACCTTTGCAATGAGCATAAATACTTAGTGGAAAAATAGGCTTTTCGAGGGTAATTCTTGTTTTAATTCTCCATGTACGCAGTCTTTAAAAGCCTCTATTTCGTTCCAAGACACGATTAAGAGTGGCTTTT
>NZ_JAPZQJ010000423.1:0-4445 GCF_027530405.1 Microcystis sp. LE19-41.2A
TTTTGTACCAAGCGATGTACTACAAGAAGGATAATGCAAGGTTTTTGAAAGTCCCAATCCTATTTTCTTGCACTAACATCGGACTTTAACAGGTCAAAAGCTTTATTTTAAAAGGGTTTTACCATTATTCAGCAAGCCCTAAAGATTACAAAATTTAACTTTCTTTCTTCCGAAATGGGACGAAAGCAACGGAGAATTTTTATCTTCTAGATTGATCGCTCGCAAAGTCCAATCTCGATCGATCCTGAAACCGCCACCAGTGCCTGATCGCGGCCCGAATTAGTCCAGAATCAACTCCCTCCGGGTTGATGGCATCGCAACTTTTAGGCAAAAATAGGGCTTTTACCGCCCAAAAAGCCTATATTTGGGCTATTTACCCGCCAGTTGACCCCTGATTTTTGCAGCCAGTTGACTCTCCTGGGGAACTGGTCACGGTTTCCTGATAGGATAAGGTGACTTGGGATTAACTTATGGTGTTGAAAATATGTCTCTAAAACCTTACATTTCTCGCTTATTAGCTTTGGTTCTCGTCCTGGTCATCGGATTGATGGGTTGTTCTAGTAGTTCGCGGTTAACCGGCAATTATGGACAGGATACCCTGACGGTGATTGAAACTTTAACCACAGCCCTTGATTTAGTCAAAGATGACCCGAATAAAGCGGCAGTTGAGTCGCAAGCAAAGGAACAAATCAACGATTACATCTCCCTCTACCGACGAGATAAAAAATCTGGGGGTTTGCGTTCTTTCACTACTATGCAAACAGCCTTAAACTCTCTAGCTGGTTATTATACCGCCTACGGTTCCCGTCCCATCCCCGACAAACTCAAACAACGTTTAAAACAAGAATTTAAACAGGTACAATTCTCTCTCCAGAAAGGAATTTAGATACAGATTAGGGGTTGGGTGTTAGGGTTTTGGGGAGTTGGGGTTTTGGGGTATTAGTTGAAATCCCTCCATCTCCCCACACCCCATACCCCACACCCCACTCCTGTAAAAATCAGACCAAATCCGGTTAGACTAGAAATACAAAGCGTATTATAAAAAACTACAAAATTGATTCAAGACGAAACCCTAGAATTATTGGAATGGCCGCGGCTATGTCAACACCTAGCTACTTTTGCAGCGACTAAACTCGGTGCGATCGCGATTCGTCAATTGCCCTTACCAGAAAGCAAAGAGGAAAGTTTAAACCTACTCTGCCAAACCAAAGAAGTTTATAGCTTAGAACAAAAATTAGATAGTCGTCTTTCCTTTGATGGGATTACCGACATCGGTGATGCCCTAGAAAGGGCGCATCTGGGGGGTTTATTATCGGGACAGGAACTTTTAAATATTGCCACGACTTTAGCGGGAGTGCGACGTTTACGGCGTTTAATTGACGAACAGGAAGATATACCAGTTTTAAAGGAGTTAGTAGCCGAAATTCGCACCTATCCAGAGATAGAACAGGAAATACACCGTTGTATCGATGAAGATGGCCGCATATCCGATCGCGCTAGTCCCCAATTACGCGAAATTCGGGGACAAATGAAGGTGATTAGAGAGCGAATTTACCGAAAATTGCAGGATATCATGCAAAAACAGGGCGGTGCTATCCAAGAAGCGGTGATTACCCAAAGAAGCGACCGCTGGGTGATTCCCGTCAAAGCAGCGCAAAAAGAGCAAATACCGGGGATAATTCACGATACTTCCAGCACAGGGGCGACTTTTTACATTGAACCTCACTCTATCGTTGACCAAGGCAATCAACTGCGGCAATATCGTCGTCAGGAACAAATCGAAGAAGAAAAAATCCTGCGGCAGTTAAGTAATCTGATCGCCGAAGCCTTTGAGGACTTAGAATATTTACTAGCGATCGCTACTAGGCTCGATCTGGCCACCGCTAGGGCCCGTTACAGTTTATGGTTAGAGGGTAATCCCCCCCACTTTATCGATGGTTCGGAAACGATTACTTTGCGGAATTTGCGTCATCCTTTGCTCTGGTGGCAAAAACACCACGAACAGGGGGGGGAGGTCGTACCAATAAATGTGCAGATTAGCCCAGAAATTCGCGTTGTTGCCATCACCGGACCAAATACCGGCGGAAAAACCGTTACTTTAAAAACCCTCGGATTAGCGGCTTTAATGGCGAAAGCGGGCCTGTTTATTCCAGCGCGGCAACCGGTAGAGATACCCTGGTTCGATCACGTTTTAGCCGATATCGGCGATGAACAGTCTTTGCAACAGAGTTTATCGACTTTTTCGGGTCACATTCGCCGGATTGTTCGCATTTTAGCGGCTTTAAATTCTCGTTCCTTGGTTTTACTCGATGAGGTGGGAGCAGGTACGGATCCGGCTGAGGGAAGTCCTTTAGCGATCGCTATTTTACAATACCTCGCCGATCATAGTTTACTGACAGTGGCTACCACTCACTACGGGGAATTAAAAGCGTTAAAGTATCGAGATTCTCGCTTTGAAAATGCCTCGGTAGAGTTTGATGATCGCACTCTTTCCCCCACTTATCGACTATTATGGGGCATTCCGGGGCGTTCTAATGCTTTAACTATTGCCCAGCGTTTGGGATTAAGTCCCGAAATTGTGGCCGAAGCGAGAAATCATCTGGGGGGGTTATCGGAGGAGATAAATCAAGTAATTGCTGGTTTGGAAGCGCAAAGACGAGAACAGGAGTCAAAAGCTAAGGAAGCTAGTCAATTACTCCAACAAACGGAGAAATTTTATACAGAAGTTTCCACGCGGGCCAATTCTCTACAGGAGAGAGAGCGAGAATTAAAGCGTTATCAGGAGCAGGAGATACAAAAGGCTTTACTATCGGCAAAAGCAGAGATTAATAACGTTATTCGCCAGTTGCAATCAGGAACAAAAACCGGTAGAGATGCCCAAAAAGCCACAGAGGAGTTAACTGCGATCGCAGAAAGGTTATTACCGAAAACGGAAAAAACTAAGGTTAATTATCGTCCGCAAGTGGGGGAAAGGGTGCGCTTGCCCAATTTGGGACAAACTGCCGAAGTTTTAGCAATTTCACCGGAATCAGAGGAGATTTCCCTGCGTTTCGGTATGATGAAGATGACCCTACCCTTAGATCAGATTGAGTCTTTGGATGGTCAAAAAGTGGAAACTGCGCCAAAACCTGCCAAAAATTTGCCACAAACTCCCACAAAACCCCAGGAGACTCCTTTAATTCGTACTGCTAATAATACTGTCGATATTCGCGGTTCCAGGGTGGCAGAGTCAGAAACGGATATCGAACAGGCGATCACCCGCGCCACCCCATCGGGCATATTATGGATTATTCACGGTAAAGGTACGGGGAAATTGCGTCAAGGTGTTCACGATTTTTTATCCCGTCATCCCCAGGTAAAACGCTTTCAATTAGCACCCCAAAATGAGGGCGGTTCGGGGGTAACTATCGCTTATTTAACTTAGGGTTTGCGGCAAAAAGTTTTTTGTCGGGTTAGGAGTCAGCCTTGAATCAGTTATCAGTTATCAGATGTGAGTTTTCAGTTCACTGTTCACTGTTTACTGATCACCGAAAATACTCCCCACTTCCCCACTTCCCCATTCCCCAGGGAGCATCTCATTTATACAAGTGAGTAATTATACTTGTCCCTCAAACTGGTTTCTAGTAAGGCTTTCAAAATAGTTTGACATAAAACCTGATTTAGGGGTTACAAAGGTGAGATGCTCCCCTTCCCCACTTCCCCACTTCTCCACTTCTCCACTTCCCACTCTGCAATAACTACTGGCAGCCAGAAATACATTGGTTTCCTATCATACTTTGTGCTTTTTGTCAAAAAAACTTTTTTTTTGCAATAAAACTACACAAAAAAAAGATCATCGTTATGGGTGAAATTGACTGATTTACCTGTTTTAATTAGGATCACCTTGTAGGTGTGGCAAGGGTTTGAGCCATTGCTGCCCAAAAAAGCACATAATAAACCACTATGAAATTCTATCAAATCGCTGTAACCATTGTAACATCGTTGTTAAATAAAAATATTTCTCAATTAATTCTTAAGAATTTATAAATATTGCGAAATGTTAATTTAAATATTCTCAAGTTTTTGGAGTCAATAAATAATTTTTGCTTATCTTTAGCCAACATTGGGTTAGGAGTCAGGAGTCAGGAGTCAGGAGTCAGGAGTCCGGAGATAGGAGTCCAGAGATAGGAGATAGGAGATAGGAGATAGGAGTCAGGAGACTTTTTTATTTATTCTCCCCACTTCCTCACTTCCCCACACCCTCTTTCAAGTCAGGAGTCGGGAGATTATTTTTATTTGTTCTCCCCACACCCTACACCCCACACCCTACACCCCACACCCCACACCCCACACCCCCCACCCCACACCCCACACCCCACACCCCACACCCCACACCCTACACCCCAATTCACTCCTCGGTGCGATAGCCAAATTCTGCTAAAAGTGAGCGAGATTGTCGCCATTTC
>NZ_JAPZQJ010000189.1:0-4864 GCF_027530405.1 Microcystis sp. LE19-41.2A
TGACTTCGTTTCTCAGGAATTGAGAGCGGCGGAAGACCCGGAATTTGAAACCTTCTACACTAAAAATATTCTGCTTAACGAAGGTCTGAGAGCTTGGATGGCTCCCCAAGACCAACCCCACGAAAACTTTATCTTCCCTGAGGAGGTTCTCCCGCGTGGTAACGCTCTCTAATATCCCCACCGCTACTGGTCGTGACCAAAGTTCCACCGGCTTCGCTTGGTGGTCCGGTAACGCTCGTCTTATCAACCTCTCCGGTAAACTGCTCGGCGCTCACGTCGCTCACGCTGGTTTAATCGTTTTCTGGGCCGGGGCAATGACCCTGTTTGAAACCGCCCACTTTATCCCTGAAAAACCGATGTACGAGCAGGGTTTAATCCTGCTTCCCCACCTAGCTACCCTCGGTTTTGGGGTCGGTCCTGGTGGTGAAGTAGTCGATACCTTCCCCTACTTCGTTGCCGGTGTTCTGCACTTAATTTCTTCGGCTGTACTCGGTTTTGGTGGTATCTACCACGCTATCCGCGGACCGGAAACCCTAGAGGAATACTCTAATTTCTTCGGTTACGACTGGAAAGACAAAAACCAAATGACCAACATCATCGGTTATCACCTGATTCTCTTGGGTTGTGGCGCGCTGTTGTTGGTATTTAAAGCCATGTTCTTTGGCGGTGTCTATGATACCTGGGCTCCCGGTGGCGGTGATGTCCGCGTCATCACTAATCCTACCCTCAACCCCGCAGTTATCTTTGGTTATCTGACCAAAGCTCCTTTCGGTGGCGAAGGCTGGATTATCAGCGTCAACAACATGGAAGATATCATCGGCGGTCACATCTGGATTGGCTTAATCTGTATCGCTGGCGGTATCTGGCACATTCTCACCAAACCTTTTGCTTGGGCGCGCCGCGCTTTCATCTGGTCTGGAGAAGCCTATCTGTCCTACAGCTTGGGCGCTCTTTCCATGATGGGCTTTATCGCCGCCGTTTACGTTTGGTTTAACAACACCGCCTATCCCAGTGAATTCTACGGTCCGACCGGTATGGAAGCTTCCCAAGCTCAAGCTTTCACCTTCTTGGTGCGTGACCAACGCTTAGGTGCTAACGTCGCTTCTGCCCAAGGCCCCACCGGTCTAGGTAAATACCTGATGCGCTCTCCCACAGGCGAAATCATCTTCGGTGGTGAAACCATGCGTTTCTGGGATTTCCGCGGTCCCTGGTTAGAACCCCTCCGCGGTCCTAACGGTTTAGACCTCGACAAAATCAGAAATGACGTACAACCTTGGCAAGTACGCCGCGCGGCTGAATACATGACCCACGCTCCTTTAGGTTCCTTGAACTCTGTGGGTGGCGTTATCACTGATGTTAACTCGTTTAACTATGTGTCTCCTCGCGCTTGGTTGGCTACCTCTCACTTCACTCTCGCCTTCTTCTTCCTGATTGGACACCTCTGGCACGCTGGACGCGCTCGCGCCGCCGCCGCCGGTTTCGAGAAAGGAATTGACCGCGAGACTGAACCCGCATTGGCAATGCCTGACCTCGACTAATTTCGGTTAGTTCGATGGCAGCGGCTCCCGTCTAGTTGGCGGGAGCCTTTTTGTTGTTAATATCAGACGCAGCTAAAACACTCTCTAAAGCCGATAATAATCGTTGATTTTCTGCCGGTAAACGGACAGCGACCCGAAAATAATTGCTGCCCAATTCGGGGAAACTGAGACAATCGCGGATGAAAATTCGATGATATTTTAATAAAGCTTCCTGTAGAGGTAAACAGGAAGATTGAGATTGTACTAAGAGGAAGTTAGCGGCACTGGTTTGGGGCTGTAATTGCGGAAAATTAGCTAATCCTTGCCATAAATCCTGGCGGGCCGCCGTTAACCAATCCCAAGTTTGTTGTTGAAAATCCCTATCTTCAATTGCCGCAATAGCGGCAACCACGGCCAAATTATTCACCGACCAAGGATCGCGCCATCTTTGCCATTGTAACAGGCGCTCGGGATGGGCGAGGACGTATCCTAGACGTAAACCGGGGAGACTGTAAAATTTAGTTAGGGAACGCAAAATCACGAGATTGGGATATTCCGGCAACAGAGATATTAAACTCTCCTGTTGTTGCGGGGGTAAAAAATCCATAAAAGCTTCATCCACTACCACCAAACCAAATTGCGATAGATAGGGACGAATGGCCGCCACCGTCCAGAGTTTCCCCGTGGGATTGTGGGGATTATTGAGTAATAAGCCTTGTTTTTCGGGATTAACCGGCTTTAAAGTGGTTAAATCTAGGGAATGTTTGCAGATGTTTCCACCAAAACTTTTTAAAGCCCGTTCGTAATCGTTAAAAGCGGGTGTTAGTACATAAACACTATCAAATGCTGCTAATTCCCGACCGGCCCAGGTTAATAACTCGGCCGCACCATTGCCGGGGAGAATCCAATCCGGCCCGATATCATGCCATTGGGCGAGGGCAGAACGCAACTGCCAATACCCGGGGTCAGGATAACGAGTCAGACTGGTTAAATGGCTTTTAATAGCGGTTAGGGCGCTTTCTGGCGGACCGAGGGGGTTGATACTGGCAGAAAAATCGAGAATAGAGGAAACCGGACAGCCGGCAATGGCGGCCGCCCAGTCAAGATTACCACCATGTTTAGGTCTAGGCAAAAGACTTACAGCGAACGCTTTGCGCTCGCTACGCGAGAACGAAACTCAACAGTAATTATTCCTTATCCGGGGCTACTCTGTCTTTAAACAGTTTACCGGCCGAGAAAGCCGGGACGCGAGTGGCCGGAATCTCCATCTTATCGCCGGTTTTCGGGTTGCGTCCTTCCCTGGCCTGACGTTCCCGGGCCTCGAAGGAACCGAATCCTACTAGGGTTACTTTGTCCCCCTCAGAAACCGCTTCGATAATGGTTTCGATGGCGGCAGTGAGAACAGCATCTGCTTGTTTTTTGGTCACAGAGGCTTTGAGAGCGATTTGATCGATTAATTCACCTTTATTCATGCGCTAACTCCTTTTTTTGCGGTTTTTCTGAGTTTAGGGTGGTTGTCAGTAGTTTATTATGGTTCCCCTGTTGAGGACTCGCCAGGATCGAGATCACTAAATAATGCCTCAAATCCTCATTGGCTATATATTCCACTGCATTATTCTAAGCGGGAATTGTCTCGATCGGAATCGCTGAAACCTTTAATTTATCTAGATTTCCCCCCAATTCCCCGCCAGGGGAGAGAAAAAAGGGAACAAGCGAGAGATTTACAGCGATATAAGCTAATAAAAAGAGATTAGATGGCGAAATTGCCGATAAATATTCTCTAAAAGCGATAGGCATCCTAACTTCCCAAAAATCGTTCATCGGTTCTCTCCAAGATTTTTGACTAATTTTGCCCCCAAAAACGTTAAAAAAGTTTACCAAAGCAATTTCTGCCCAAAAATTAAGTTCGGGACCAGGAGATATTGGCTAAAATTGGAACTTATGATCGTTAAAAATATTCAAAAAAGCAGGATTTAACTGGAAAGTTTGCTATCATTATCTATTCAGCGACAAACTCGCATGGTGATTTACTGCTATCCCCTAGCCGATCTAGGTCAAAGCTTAAGACATTCTTTTATCGTGACTTTTTTGGCAGTAATCGCCATTCTTGGCGGTCTGATTCCCGAATTTTCTTGGACGACGGAGGTGGTTAGTTTTCAGTCCTCCGCTTATACTCAAGATTTTACGGCTGACCAAATCAAACGTTATGCCAAAGCAGTTTTGCGGATCGAAACCGAAAGAAAACAAGCTTATGAGGAAATTTCGCAAATTTTAGGCAAAAGTCCCCCGGCAATTACCTGTAACCAACGGGAAAGCTTTAATAATCTTCCAGCTAATGCCCAAAGAATTGCCGTAGATTATTGTAATAACTCAAAAAAGATTGTCCAAGATAGTGGCCTCACTGCGGCTGAATTTAACGCCATTACTAACCGGATTCGTACCGATGATAACTTGAGACGACGGGTGCAAAATGAGATGATTCGTCTGCAGCGGGAAAATAAATAGAAAAAGTTCCTCAGTTTTTCGGGTCAAGCTGGAGTCAGGGCTACAATTAAGAATGTTTTTTCCTATTGACCACTACCATGTTAACTTTTACCGAGCGCTTACCCCCCCGTCATACCGCTAGTTCACCTCCCCCAGAAACGGTACTTTTTAGCCTTCTACTCACGGCCGAAGAACGCACCCGCAGCCGTTATCGTCTCGATAGTCCCGAAGGTTTTTCCCTCTGTTTTCGTTTACCCCGCGGCACAATTCTACAGGACCGCGATTTCCTGCGGGGGGAAAACGGCGAAATTATTCAAATTATTGCTAAACCAGAACCAGTTATCACTATTACCGCCCCTTCAACCGATTTACTCCTCAAAGCTGCCTATCACCTCGGTAATCGTCATGTAGCCCTAGAAATTAATCCCGATTACCTGCGTCTGGCCCCCGATTCTGTCCTACAAGCAATGTTAGAAGGTTTGGGATTAACTGTAACTGAAGAAATCGCCCCCTTTAACCCCGAAATTGGCGCTTATCAGCATTATCATGACTTGGAAGAGGCAAAAAAGGGTTAGTTAGGGCTGGCTGAATAAATCTAAAAACCTTATTAGACATCTCCAAAAATTATAACCCAGTCACAGCTTGCTTTTAGCTTATGCACTAATTAAGTAGTTCGATAACTGAAATGTATATCTATCGTTGCTAATTCAATTTCACTGAAAAAATATGAGGCAATTAAAATAATTTTTATTCGGGTAGATTCCTTAACTAGAAAGACTTTTGGTCTTGAGATAATATTAGGTCGAGGTCTATTGGGTAAGACTTTTAGACTGTTTGGAAATCAAAAAGTACCATATCTGGGA
>NZ_JAPZQJ010000154.1:0-1179 GCF_027530405.1 Microcystis sp. LE19-41.2A
TTTCTCGGTTGGTGAGAGAGAGTCTATCTTTCTCTAAAAAAATGGAGAATCACGTTGGGGAGCCCTTTGGTATTTTATCCATGACTACAATGCACACCTGGCAAAGGATTAAGCCGCCATCACTACTACCGAATCACCACCGGTTTCAGAATCTGGATTCCGTCGGGGATTTCCGAAAGTTCCAGAAGAGCGATAATTGCGATGATTAAGCCAATAATTGGCACATTTATCGGCGTTGTCAGATCAGAAGCTGATAACTGATTACTTCCTCAGTAGTTCTTCGGCATTTTGCAGGATTTCGAGGACTTGTTCGGCACTAATCAAGCGTTTTAGCACCACTTGCCCGATGGTGGGGACAGTATCGGCAATTTCGGCACTCTTGGGGGCAACTTCTACCATAATCACGGCTTCTTCCACCTTATAAAGCCATAAAACCTGTTCTCCCTCTAAAATACCGATATTTAATCGCTCTATCTGCGGTGGTCGTCGCCAACTACTCGCATGGTCCCACAAACCGCCAAATTCCCACACCCGTCCTATTGTCCAACCTGCCGTTAAGAAAAAATATTTCACTTTGTTACTCAATCTAGAATCAATCTCTAGCTTTCTGGCTTAATTAGTTTTCAGCCGTCAAATTTTATCAGCTTTTTAGCCATTAGCCATTAGCCATCAGCCGGAATAGGCAATAGGCAATGGGCAGCTTTGTTCTCCCTGGGTGCATCCCACATTTGCAGAAATACCGACAATCAGCAATTATCAGTGACTTTTAAATTATTACAGATATATCAGCAGCTGTCTGTAAGCATCCCACCGAAAAACTAATGCGCTCCGGGGTTTGGGGGGTTCTACCCCCCAAAAGCTTGGATTGAGGGAAAAAATCGAAAGTAACGCCCGACTTTAGCAGAGAGTTTCCCCTTAAAAATCCCAACTTAGTAGATTTACAAAAATGAGATGCACCCGTTCTCCCTGCTCCCCGCTCGTCAATTCATAATTTATAATTCATAATTCCCACTTCCCACTCCTGTCTCCTATGACGGCGGCTCTTCTGGTTTCTGTGTGGAAACGAGGTCTATACTGATAGTTTATTTAACCAAATAGTCCTAAAAGTCTTTCCCAGTAAACATTTCACGATTTCATAAGCAAAAATTATCACACAAAGTCGAGAAGAGCCTGACGGCT
>NZ_JAPZQJ010000157.1:0-30041 GCF_027530405.1 Microcystis sp. LE19-41.2A
TTTTTTTTTGTTTTTTGTTTTTTGGTTGGTTTTTTTGGTGTTCTGTGGTTTGGTGTTTGGTGGTTTTTGGGGTGGGGTTTTTGGGGGTGGTGGTTGGGGCTTTTGGTTTGTGGGTTGTGGGGTGTGGGGTGTGGGGAAGTAGGGTGTGGGGTGTGGGGTGTGGGAAGTATAAATAAAAATAATCTCCTGTCTCCTGTCTCCTGAATCCTGACTCCTGACTCCTGACTCCTGTTAACTATCTGTGCCTAACATTTGCAGTTTATATAAACTAGCGTAGAGGCCGTCTTCGGTTAATAAATCTTCATGGGTTCCCGATTCGACTAATTCCCCGCGTTTAAGGACAAGAATTCGATCGACATCGCGAATAGTGGAGAGACGATGGGCGATAATAATAGCAGTACGATTGACTAAAATCTGTTCTAAAGCTTCTTGAATTAATACTTCTGTCCCCACGTCTAAACTAGCGGTAGCTTCATCTAAAACTAAAATTTCGGGGTTACGAATAGCGACTCTCGCAAAAGCGAGTAATTGTTTTTGTCCTCCCGATAAATTTGCGCCTCGTTCCCGTAAAAGGGTATGATAACCATCGGGTAACTCCTCGATAAAGTGATCGATATTAGTTAATTTAGCTGCTGCCTTCACTTGCTCAAAATCATAATTTTCCCCTAAAGTAATATTGCGAGTAACATCTCCGGCAAAGAGAAAAGTTTCTTGGAGAATGACACCGATATAACGTCTTAATTCCGCTTGGGGAAGATAACGGATATCGATACCATCCACTAGAATTCTGCCCTTACTCGGTTCATAAAGACGACAGAGAAGACGAATAATCGAACTTTTTCCCGCACCGGTGGGACCGACTAAAGCGACTTTTTCCCCTGGATTAATGGTAAAATTGAGACCTTTGATAATATATTCATCGGGTTTATAACCAAACCAAACATTTTCAAAAATAATCTCGCCAGTCTGCCGTTTTTCTAGGAAGGAAATCTCTTTATAATTGTTAGAATCTTTGATTTCAATGGGAATACTGATTAATTCCCCAATGCGTTCAATAGCAGTAAAACCCGATTGAAACATGGTAAATTTTTCGGCAAACTGACGCAGGGGATTAAAGAGACGTTGGGAGAATAAAATAAAAGCAGATAAAACCCCAAAATCAATGGTTTTCTGGAGAATAAAAATCCCGCCTAACCATAATACTCCTCCCACGGCAATTAATCCGATCCATTCCAAAGTAGCTGAGACAGCCGAATCATAAAAAATTGTTTTATCTAGGGATTGACGATAGTGAGTATTGATAGCGCGAAACATTTCAGCATTAAAGCGTTCGCGGCGAAATAATTGAACAATATTAACTCCGACTATATTTTCCTGTAATTGGGCATTAAGTTTTGATAATTCCTCGCGTACTTGATAGTTAGCGCTGCGGTATTGTTTTTGAAAAAAGATAATTAAAGCAGTGACGGGAAATAACATCAACACCAACAATAGAGCTAATTGCCATTGCAGGGTAAACATGGTGATGATAATAACTAAAATATTGACCAAATCGCTGACAACTCCGATCGCCCCACTAGCAAAAACTTCTCCTAATGCTTCCACATCGCTGGTTAAACGAGTGACTAAACGTCCCACGGGAGAGCGATCAAAAAAACTGGAGGAAAGGGAGGTGACATGGGTAAATAAATCTTCCCGGACATTAGCAGTAATTGACTGACCGACTTTCTGCACTAGATAACCTTGCATTGTCCCTAAAATCAGTCGTAAAATAATCGAAGCCGAGAGGATAATAATTAGGGTATTAATGGCTGCTGTTAAGGGCATTCGAGCCAAAAAATCCCAAGTTTGTTCCTTTTGCAAAAGGGAGACCGCTTGACCGATAATTAAGGGTTGTATCGCCCCTGTGAGAGATAGGGGAAAAAGAAGTATTAATGACCAGAATAGCAGGGCTTTTTGCTTTTTTGCGTAGGGAAGTAATCTTAATAATAATCTCCAGTCATTTTCTTTGACCGGAGGGGACACAGGGGAGGATGATAGACTCATGAAGGGATTTCCAATGAAATTCTCGGCAGCCGGGGAGAAATTACCCCTCTGTTGTTAACTTTTCTAACAGGCGATCGATCTGGAAATATTCCTCCATTAATTCTCGAATACCAGCGACTTTTACCTGTTCCTGTAAGCGAATCTTCCCGAAGGCCTGATCGACGATTTCCACGGTACTGAGAGTATCTAAATTTACCGAGAGAATCGGTACTTCTAAATCCTCGGCCCGTCCCAAAATCAGGGGATCTGGAGAGATGGAACCGGTTAAGATTAAACAGGTGGTGGAAGTTTCTAGGGCAGCTAACTGGAGGTCTGTGCGATCGCCACCCGTAATCACGGCCATATTTTCCCCCTTGCGAAAATATTCTAAAGCGGCGTTGACATTCATCGCCCCGATCGCTAAACTTTCTACCATCCAATCCAAACGATCGGGCCGACATAATACTTTGGCCCCCAAAAGATGGACAATTTCCCGAACACTAATACTACGCAGCAGTTTACTAGCGGGTAACAGTCCTAAAACTTCCACGCCTTGGCCCGCGAGATAGGGTTTCAGGAGGGATTGTACTTCCTCCCAATCATCGGTGGGAATATCGCTAATCACTACCCCCAGCAGCTGATTATTTAATTCCCGTTGCGCTTTCAGCAGACTATCGGCAATCAGGGGAGAACTATAGCGGGCCACCAATAGGATCGGAGTCTGGAGAATTTTGGCCATTTCCCCCATCGATAGCTGAAAAATACTGCCTTCCCAGAGAGTCCCCGGCCCTTCGAGGAGGGTAATATCACTGTTAATCCGATCGAGATAACCAGCAAGAATATTGCCGTAGTCCTGTTTATCTGCACCTTGCAGACGTTTAGCAACGGAATCCACATCTGTATAGATCAGGGGCAAGCGCAGCTGTTCGGGGGATAATTCTAATAATTGCCGAATAAATTCTACATCCTCATCGACCAATTGCCCATCGACGTAGCCCGGACAATTGCCCACTGGTTTGCCGTAACTTATCTCTAGTCCTTTTTGCCGCAAGAGATGCGCTAAACCGACGATAGTTCCCGATTTACCACTGAGGGGTTCCAGGGAAGAGATGAGTATAGATTTGGCTGATTTCGCCACGATTTGCTCCTTTTTAACCCGTAAAATCCCGACTTTTATCCTTCAAATCGCAGCAGTTTCCGATAAAATCCCTGGGAAAAGTCGGCTGAACCTAGCTGCTTAAAGGTTTTAATCGCATCGATGAGATATTCGATCAACTCGGCGTTAATAATCGTCATCTCATAGCTTAGGTCGGCCTGTCCTTCAAATTGTAAACGACAACGGGTCAATTCCGAGGGCAATTTTGATACATACCAAGATGCCACAAAGGGAATCCCTTGACTGTTTTCTATGCGACGACGACCTTCTAAAGATCCGGCTTGATACAAAGCGATCGCATAGGGCAGGATACTATGTTTGTCCTTGGCATAGTAGGGCATATATACTACCACATCGGCCTTATCGGCGGGTTCTAATTGTTCGATAGTTGGCATAATTTACTTAATTCTCTGGTTCACGGCCAAGTTACCATTGACACTGATATTTTCCATATATTTTAACCGATCGCCCCAGGAATCTCCTGAGGGAGAAAATAGGCATAATTTACCGAAAAATTGGCTCGAAAACCTCGCCTTAAGGCGAAAAGTTTTGGGAGCGGGGCATAAATCCCCGTTACAAAAATGGCCGACCGCCCCCTGCCGACCGCCCCCTGCCTTCTTTATCCTCGGCTATAACCGGCATACTAACCCGAAAAACCGTGCCGGGGTAGGGGGAACTTGTTGGCTCGGGATTGGGACTGATAAATTCGATCGTCCCCCCCATGCTGGTAATTAATTCTTTGGCGATCGCTAAACCTAATCCTGTACCCGGTATATCTCCCCCTGCTTGCACTCCCCGGTAGTGACGTTGAAAAATTCTTTCTTGATCGCTCGTCGGGATACCATAACCCGTGTCTTTAAAAACAATTTCTACACTATTCTTAACATTCTGCACCTCGACGGTGACTTTTCCGCCAGCAGGAGTATATTTGAGGGCATTATCAATTAAATTGCTGAATACTTCCCGCAAACCGGGGATATTGGCGCAAATAAGTGGTATGTCTTCCCCGTGAATCGTTTCTAGACTGAGATTTCTCTCTTTGGCTACGGCCTGGGCCGAAAGGAGCAGCGGATCGAGAAGATCATGGAGATCGATCGGAGTTAGTTGGCCGCTGCCAGCAGGTAAGAGAAAGGCGGTGGGGGAAGATTGCGCTTGCAGGAGAGGAATATCGACGGTGGGGTAATTTTCGCTTTCTTGCTGAATTTGTCCCTCAAATTCGGCAATTAAGTCGCGAACTCGATCGCTTTCTCTCAGCATACCAGTAATGGCGGGATCGTTACCCTCTTCGGCTAAAAGCCTTTTGAGTAGAAGTTTACCAAAGGTTTTTAAAGCGGTGAGGGGATTGCGGATTTGATGGAGAAAGGTATCGAGGCGCTGTCGTTGCCATTGTCGATAATAACGTTCTTCTCCCAATTGGCGATCGAGTACACAGGCCAAAGCGAGGGTTTGGGTGATTTTTTCCATCTGGGTTAATTCCCAACTTTGCCAAGGTCGTTTTTCTCGGGTTGTCACCAATAATCCGATCATGCCCTCTTCATACATTAAGGGTAAAAACAAGCGATGACCGCTGACGCTCTCCTGATTACCCCAGAGGTGGGATAAATCTTCTAACTTAACCGCAGTTAACAAGTCGGCTGCTGGTTGCTCTGGTTGTAAGGAAAGCCGCTTTTTTTGGGGAGAAGGGGGATTAAAAGGCGGATAAACAACGACTGGAATTAAATTACTCGATAAAGGTTCAGTTAAATAAACCGCACTTCTGTCCGTTTCCATTTGCTCTCGCAAAAGTTCCATCTGTGTCTGACAGAGGGCAATAAAATCATCACTCAGGGGAGTCCGGGAGGGGGAGGAGAAGGGCATACCAAGAAAGTAAAAAGTAAAAAATCAGAAAACCTAGATACAGCTAGGGTTGCGAGTTTTGTTTCCCAGTTTACATAGGGGAGAATGACCCTCCTCTTGAGTCGAGGGCAACCAGCAAAAAGCAATTAGGACAAGGGTTTGGTCACTATTTTCGGGGTGGATCAAGGTATATATTAAAAAAAGTTTAAGAATAATAAGTTTTGTATCGATATTTGTGGGTGTGTTTTTGTAACAAAAACTTAAACCTAGTCTCAGTCTAGCTTCTAGTCAAACTTGTCTGTAATTGGGTTTGTGAGAGACACTTGATTTCTTGGTCTAGAACGGATATAATTGCTACGGCTTTTGTAACTATCATTACAACGATTAGCCAAAACAGGAGGTAATTGGGTTGGCCAGAAAACGGAAACGTAAAAGTCGCCGTCGTCAAGAAGGACGTAAGATACTTGAACTTATACCCCAGTATAGTATTGAAAGTGGCGAAGATAAACCCGTAACTGCGGCGCGTAAGTATATTCAAGCTATAGGCATTAGCCCACCAGCTTTATTGATTGTTAAGCGTAACGAGCATACAACCGATCGCTATTTCTGGGCTGAAAAAGGACTGTTTGGAGCGCAATATGTGGAGGAAAACCACTTCCTCTTCCCAAGTTTGCGCGACCTGCAGCCCCAGCCCCAGCCCGTCAAAGCACCGGTAGCAGTTGCTAAATAACTCAAAGGACTATTGATCATATCATGGAAAGTAAACTCGTTTACCGAAAAGTAAACGAGTTTTTTTGTGCATAAGTAGAGTTTGCGGCAAAAAGCTTTTCCTGGGGGCAGGGTGTAGGGTGTAGGGTGTAGGGTGTAGGGTTTTAGCGATTTTGAGGGGGTCAATTACCTAATTTTCAGGGAAAAAGTCCAGGAATTTTCCCCCCGATCACTCCCAGATCTGGTACTTTTTGGTTTCCAAAAAGTCTAAAAGTTTTACCCAACAAGGTTTTTAGATTTTTTCGGCAAACCCTAAATAATCAGTTTTTAATAACCAGATTTAGTATAAAAATAATCTCCTGACTCCTGACTCCTGACTCCTGACTCCTGACTCCTGACGAATGTTACGATTGTTACAACATCTTGACATTAATTCTGATACCCTGACAATGTGTCAATCTGTGCAGTAATGGGGCAGAAACTCAAGTGGTATCGATCCATATTTCTATTGTTGAGGGCAACCCGCACTTGCGATCGCTATTAGCTTGGCATCTGCAACAGGCCGGTTATTTGGTTAACCAATCGGCAACCCTGCAAAGTGCGCGTCAAGCTTTCCTTCATCGTCAACCAACCTTAGCAATTATCGATTCCGACTTGCCGGACGGGGATGGAATCGAACTCTGCCGTTGGCTTTATCAACAAAAACAGTCTTTAATACTGATTCTCTCGGCCCGCAATAGCGAAAAAGACGTGGTCAATGGTTTAAAAGCCGGGGCCGACGACTACCTGAAAAAGCCCTTTGGAATGCAAGAATTTATGGCTAGGGTAGAAGTGTTAACTCGTCGTTTAGGCAGTAGGGCTGCTCCCCTACACTTGGATTATGGGCAATTAAAAATAGATTTAGCCCAACGACGGGTACAATTTCGCGGGGAGTATATCGAATTAACGCCCCAAGAATTTAGCCTACTCTACGTTTTAGCCCAAGCGGAGGGAACACCCCTATCAAGGGCTGATTTACTGCGTCGCGCTTGGCCCGAGGAAATTGATAATCCCCGGACAATTGATACTCATGTTCTCTCTCTGAGGAAAAAAATCGAAACCGATCCCAGGCAACCTAATTTAATTCAAACCGTCCGCAACGTCGGCTATCGTTTTAATCTAGAAATGTTGGCCGAGATGACTTCAGCTTTAGAAGCTAATATTATTGCCTCCACCAAAGGCAATCATAACGGCCATTCCATTAATAAAATTCCTGCTCACAACGTTAGTCGTTAATTCTGGCTTTGTCCGACTGATTAGCAGATTGTCTGCTGAAATCGTCTCCTAACCACTTAATCGAAGCGAGGAGACGAAGGGCAAATTAAACCGTAGTCACCATTGACCGATCCGCTTGTTGCTGAAATTCCGTCAATAAACGCCGGAATTCGTCGCCGTCAATGGTTTCCTGTTCAATCAGTATATCCACCAAGCGATCAATCGCCACACGATTGTCAAGGATAAGTTTTGTTGCTAAATCGTGGCATTGCTTGACAAGTTCCCGTACTTGTGCATCAATTTTCGCCATCATCGCGAAAGAATGGTCGGCATGATAACCAGCAGCAGCACCACCGAGATAGGAATTGCCCTCCTCCTCTAGAGCAATCAATCCCAATTCCGACATTCCCAGACGCGTTACCATCTGTCGGGCCAGATAGGTAATTTTTTCAATATCATTACCGGCCCCGGTGGTCACTTCATCCTCACCGAAGACACATTCCTCCGCCACTCGTCCCCCTAATAATCCCGCAATTCGGGCTAATAACTGGGAACGACTGGTTAAACCCTGTTCTTCATCGGGAGTGAACCAAGTTAACCCCTGCGCTTGACCCCGGGGAATCAGGGTGACTTTTTCCACCTGATCGTGGCCGGGACAGAGAGTACCGACAATCGCATGGCCAACTTCGTGATAGGCGATCAAACGCTTGGCTTTACTATCCACTAAAGCGCGCCCTTCCATACCGGCCACAATCCGATCGATCGCATCGTTGACTTCCGCCATGGTAATCGCCTCTTTCCGTCTTCTAGCGGTAAAAATCGCCGCTTCGTTGAGCATATTAGCCAAATCTGCCCCGGTAAAACCGGGGGTGCGACGGGCGATCGCCTCCAGAGCCACATCAGCAGCCACCTTTTTATCGCGAGAATGGACCTCCAAAATGCCCAAACGTCCCTTAAAATCTGGATAATCCACCACTACCTGTCGATCGAAACGACCCGGACGCAGCAGGGCCGAATCCAAAACATCGGGGCGGTTGGTGGCGGCAATGACGATAATGCCGGTATTTCCCTCAAAACCGTCCATTTCCGTCAATAATTGGTTCAGGGTTTGCTCCCGTTCATCATTACCTCCCCCATAACCGACCCCTCGTTGACGACCAACGGCATCAATTTCATCGATAAAAACCAAACAAGGGGCATTTTCCTGGGCTTTTCGGAATAGATCTCGCACTCGCGACGCACCAACCCCGACAAACATCTCCACAAATTCCGACCCGGAGATGCTGAAAAAAGGCACTCCCGCCTCTCCTGCGATCGCTTTAGCCAGTAAAGTTTTCCCCGTCCCCGGTGGCCCGATTAACAGGACTCCTTTGGGGATTTTTGCGCCAATAGCCGTAAATTTTTCCGGTTGTTTGAGGAATGTCACCACTTCCTGTAAATCTTCCTTGGCCTCATCCACACCCGCGACATCATTAAATTGTGTGTCGGTTTTCGCCTCCATCTGAAACCGCGCCCTTGATTTACCGAAGTTCATCGCTTGACCGGAAGCATTGGCAGAACGACGGATAATAAACACCAATAATCCCAAGACGAGAATAATCACTAACAGGTTAGTGAGAACATTGATCAAGGCCGAATTGTCAGTGCTGGGGAGAATGCCGTACTCAATTTTTTCAGCATCGAGTTTCTTGATTAATTCGGGATTTTGGTCAAATAAATTGACTTCTTTCGGGGGATCCTTGTCCGTTTGACCGACGAGGGTAACTGCTGCCTGCTGCAAAGAAGGATTGATTTCGACCTTTTTTACCTTTCCTTGGTCGATCTTCTCTAACAATTCACCGTAGGTGAGGGTATTTTGGTTTTTTTGACTCCAAGCAGGAGTGACATGGCCAAAGGTTTGCAGAATCATCCAAGTGGTGACAATCCCTTTCCATACTGGCCGACGACCACGATTCTTAGCTGACTTGGCTCTAACTACGGTGAGTGGAGATTTTTGATCCATAATTGACTCTATATCTAGTTACCCTGTATTCATTGTGACAGATCGACTCGATCGTGACCACTGTTCTGTTTTCCCCCAGGCACGACCCCGGGGGCAAATAGTGATGACGGTTTTTTGCTATATTGTATTTAGCTAGGTAGTCTAACAACTGCCTATCCCAATCACTAACAGTTTAGGGAAGTGGGTTTCGCCCGCTTTTTTTGTTGTCCAAATTATGACCCATCCGCTCATCCCCGACCTGCTGCACCTAGCCATCCCTATCGCTGAAAACTTGGGGCTAGAAGTGGTCGATATCGTTTTCCAAACCAATAAAAGGCCTCCCGTCCTGCGCGTCGATATTCGCAATCTTGCGGGAGATACCGGTTTAGAGGACTGTGAGCAGATGAGTCGGGCCTTAGAAACCGCCCTCGACAGTCAAGAAATCTTACCCGGGGCCTACGTTTTAGAAATATCTAGCCCCGGTATTTCTCGACAACTGAGCAGTGAGCGCGAATTTCAGTCTTTTAAAGGTTTTCCCGTCATCGTTACCGGCCAGGATAGCCAAGGAAAACCGCAAGAATGGCGCGGAAAACTGCAAGGTAGAGATGAGCAATCTATTTATCTTAACCAAAAAGGTCGCTCCCTGACCATCGATCGCACTACCGTCATCAGCGTCCGTTTAGATGAGCAGCGCAGTAATCAGTAATCAGTAATCAGTAATCAGTGATCAGTAATCAGTAATCAGTAATCAGTAATCAGTAATCAGTAATCAGTAATCAGTAATCAGGGATAAAGATGAAGATAAATAAAGGCTCTTCGGTTGGTGTTATGCAATAGACGGGGGTTATAAGGGATGTAACCCTTATATAGAAAGGCATTTAGCGATTTTTGTCAATTGTTTTTTATCTAGAGCGAACTAATCAATTAAGTCTCTTACCAGATAAGGATTTAGTCGATTTATGCCCCCCTATCGAACCATACCAAGTAACGAAGAACCTAAATAAATAACTAACTGATTAACTTAAAACTTACATCTGATAACTGATAACTTACATCTGATAACTGATAACTGATAACTGATACAAGGCTAATGGCTAAAAAACTAATCACTCAAAAGTAAGGAGAAAAAATAATTATGGCTACTGTTAATTTGCCTGGTTTAAAAATAATGCTCGAAGAAATTAGCCAACGACATAATCTGCCCAAAAATGCCGTACAGGAAGCCTTGCGTGAAGCACTTCTCAAGGGGTATGAACGTTATCGACGCGCCCAAAGTTTAGAAAAAGCCGCTCAATTTCATGAAGATTATTTCAATAACTTTGATGTGGAATTAGACGTAGAAGAAGAAGGGTTTCGCATCCTTTCGACTAAAACTATTGTCGAAGAAGTGACTAATCCCGACCATCACATCGGTCTCAAAGAAGTGCAAGAAGTGGCCGATGAGGCCCAATTAGGGGATGAAGTAGTTCTTGATGTCACCCCCGACCAAAGAGAATTTGGTCGCATGGCGGCAATTCAAACTAAACAGGTTTTACTGCAAAAACTGCGGGATAACCAACGCAAAATGATTCAAGAGGAGTTCCAAGATCTGGAAGGAACGGTTTTACAGGCCCGGGTCGTCCGTTTTGAAAGACAGGCCGCTATTGTCATGGTACAAAGCACCTACGGTCAACCGGAAGTGGAAGCAGAACTACCCAAACGGGAACAGCTACCCAACGATAACTATCGCGCTAACGCCACCTTTAAAGTTCTGCTCAAAAAAGTCCTGGAAGGTTCTCACCGCGGCCCGCAATTAATCGTTTCCAGAGCGGCGGCGGGTTTGGTAGTATATTTGTTCGCCAACGAAGTTCCCGAAATCGAGGAGGAAATCGTGCGTATTGTCGCCGTCGCCCGGGAAGCCAATCCCCCCTCCCGTCACGTTGGTTCGCGGACAAAAATCGCCGTCGATACCTTAGAGAGAGACGTGGATCCGGTTGGGGCTTGTATTGGGGCTAGAGGTTCCAGGATTCAAGCCGTGGTTAACGAATTGCGGGGGGAAAAAATCGACGTGATTCGCTGGTCTCCAGATCCCGCCACCTACATCGCCAATGCCCTTAGTCCCGCCCGTATCGACCAAGTTTTGTTCACTAATGCCGAAGAAAGACAAGCATTGGTACTGGTGGCACAGGATCAATTAAGTTTAGCGATTGGCAAAGAAGGGCAGAACGTGCGTCTAGCCGCCCGTCTGACGGGCTGGAAAATCGATATTAAGGATATAGTCCTCTATAAAGGCGAACAAGAGGTAAAAACCGATGAAACCGACCCAGAAGCGCAGGATTTAGACCAAGAATGAACCCCTTCGTCAATTATCGACGCTGTATTAGCTGCCGTCTCTTCGCCCCGAAAGAATCCTTTTGGCGAATTGTCCGACTACACCCGTCCGGACAGATACAATTAGATCAAGGAATGGGAAGGGCTGCCTATATCTGTCCGCAACCTAATTGCCTGCAATTAGCCCGGCAAAAAAATCGTCTCGGACGGGCCCTAAAAGCCAATATTCCCGAAACGCTCTATGAATCCTTGCAAGAGCGCCTCGGGACTGCCAAGCAAGGTCGTTCAAATCAGGATTAAAATTGACGATCATAGCCACAAAATCGTTAGCATGGAAAGGGGGCAGTCCTGAGAGGATCAAAAAATCAGCCAACTTATAGGATCACTAACACTTTAGCCGGGGGATAATGGATGAGTAACACGAAAGTCAGAATTTACGATTTATCAAAAGAATTGAATCTAGACAACAAAGACATTTTGGACATCTGTGACCAGTTGAACATCGAGTACAAGAGCCACAGTAGCACGATCAGCGAAGAGGATGCCCAACGCATCAAAGCAATCGCTGCGAAGGGATTGGCCTCGAGTACCAGTAAAAATAGCACGGGTCAGCGAGAATCGGCTAGTCCTGCCGAAGAAAAAAAACAAAAGATTTTAGCCCTGCATAAACACAACCGCCCCGAAACCGGCGAAGAAGGGGAAAGCTATCCCGGTCAAGCCGGTTCCTCGGCCAAACCGACTTTAATCAGTCCCCCCCGTCCCCCGGTTAAACCCCTCGTTGCTCCCCCAGGGCGCGACGAGGCGGCCGAAAAAACTCCCCCCACTGCAGCAGAGATGCTATCTCATAGCCCCAGTGTTAAAGAAACCCCGACCGAAACCCCGCTAGTGCCAGAAGCAGCCCCCACCTTAATCGCCCCACCTAATCGACCTTCCCTCACCCCGAAACCACGCCCTGAAACTGCCTCGGGACGGCCAGAACCCCGATCTAAAAATGCTCCTGGCAGTAACGACAGGCCCCGGGGAGAAAAACGCGAGCGCGGCGAGAGCGAAAACGCCCCTAGTCCTGAGCGTAGGGTAGGCTTGGCTAAACCAGAAAAACCGACCCTCAACCGCAAACCCGACGGAAAAAGCCCGAAACTGGCGGAACCAGCTAGAGAAGTGCGGGAGACAGTGGAGTTGAAGCGCCCGGTTCGCCCCGGGTTACCCGCTAAAATCTCGGCTACCAGCGAGGAGGAAACCGATACCACCAAGAAATCTGGTGTTGATGGCACAGAAATCGATACAGATACCGGATTGCTCGGAGCAGACGGGCCCAAAAAACTCAAACGACCCACCATGCCCCCTCGCATGGCCAAAAAATCTACCTGGGAAGAAGAAGAAGAGGAAGAAAAAAAAGCGGCCAAAACCGCCAAAACTGCCGGCAAAAACAAACGCCGCACCCAAGCGCTCTTTGAAGATGACGATGATCTAGAATCGGAACTGTCCGGGTTAATTAATACCCCCAGTTTTACCCTCTCCACCGCTCGTCCCCCCAAACCGCCCACCGCTAAAGCTGCCCCCCCCGGCACCCCAACAGCAGTCAAAGTTAAGCGGCCCAGTAAACCAACCGCCCACACCGGCAGCCCGAAAAGCGAGCGCCAAGAACCCCAAGAGGAAAAACGCCCGGAAAGCATCGTTGTCACCGGCAGTCTCACCGTGCGCGACCTCTCGGAATTGATGAAAGTCCCCGAAACTGAGATCATCAGAACCCTATTTTTTAAAGGGATGGCGGTTAATATCACCCAAACTCTCGACGTGGACACGATCGAAATGATCGCCAGGGACTTCGAGATCGCCGTGGAAACCCCCAGCACCCAGTCGGCGGCGATCAAAACCACGGAAATGATCGATGTCTCCGACTGGGAAAGTCTCCAGCGTCGTCCCCCCGTCGTCACCATTATGGGTCACGTTGACCACGGTAAAACCACCCTCCTCGACTCGATCCGCAAAACCAAAGTCGCCCAGGGGGAAGCAGGCGGCATCACCCAGCACATCGGTGCTTACCACGTCGATGTGGAACATAACGGCAAACCGGAACAGATTGTCTTTTTGGATACCCCCGGCCACGAAGCTTTTACCGCTATGCGCGCCCGCGGGGCGAGAGTCACCGATATAGCCGTGCTGGTGGTAGCCGCCGATGACGGCGTACAACCCCAAACGAAAGAGGCAATCAGTCACGCCAGGGCTGCCGAAGTCCCCATCGTGGTGGCGATTAACAAAGTCGATAAACCTTCAGCTAACCCCGACCGGATTAAACAGGAATTGACCGAACAGGGACTGGTGGCCGAAGATTGGGGCGGTGAGACGATCATGGTTCCCGTTAGCGCCCTGCGGGGTGAAAATCTCGATAATCTGCTGGAAATGATCCTCTTGGTGGCAGAAGTGGAGGAATTGGTCGCTAACCCCGACCGCTTGGCGAAGGGAACCGTCATCGAAGCTAACCTCGATCGCACCAAAGGCCCCGTGGCTACCCTGCTCGTCCAGAATGGCACTCTCCGGGTCGGTGATAGCATCGTCGCCGGTTCCGTTTTCGGCAAAATTCGGGCCATGATCGATGATCGCGGTCAAAAAGTCGAAGCGGCTACCCCCTCCTTCGCCGTGGAAATCCTCGGTCTCAGTGATGTGCCGGCCGCCGGCGATGAATTCGATGTCTATGAAAGTGAGAAAGAGGCCCGATCAATCGCTGATCAACGGGCGATCGAACGACGCAACACCCGTTTACAACAGGCCCTCTCTTCTCGTCGCGTTAGCCTTAGCACCCTCTCTATCCAAGCTCAAGAAGGACAACTCAAGGAACTTAATCTCATCCTCAAGGCAGATGTGCAAGGTTCCGTCGAGGCCATCCTCGGTGCGCTCAAACAGTTACCCCAAAACGAAGTGCAGATTCGCGTTCTCCTCGCCTCTCCGGGGGAAATCACCGAAACCGATGTGGATCTGGCCGCCGCTAGTGGTGCGGTGGTGGTGGGCTTTAATACCACCCTTGCCAGTGGTGCGCGCGCATCCGCCGATCGGGAAGGGGTCGATATCCGCGATTACAATATCATCTACAAGCTTCTCGATGATATTCAAGGGGCGATGGAAGGTCTTCTCGACCCCGAAGAAGTGGAAGAACACCTCGGTTTCGCCGAAGTGCGCGCCGTCTTCACCGTCGGTCGTGGGGCTGTGGCGGGCTGTTATGTCCAATCTGGTAAACTGGTGCGGAACCGCTTCCTGCGCGTGCGTCGCGGCAAGGAAATTGTTTATCAGGGAGTTCTCGATTCCCTCAAACGGATGAAGGAAGATGCCCGGGAAGTAGCTACCGGTTTCGAGTGCGGTGTCGGTGTTTCTAAATTCAATGACTGGAAAGAAGGCGACATTATCGAAGCCTACGAAATGGTCATGAAACGTCGCACTTTATCCAGTTAATTAGACTTGAACCGTCGGGAGTCGGGAGTCAGTTATCAGTTATCAGTTATCAGTTATCAGTTATCAGTTATCAGTTATCAGTTATCAGTCATAATTCATAATTCATAATTCCCCCACTCCCCCACTCCCCCACTCCCCTGCTCCCCCACTCCCCCATCTCCCCACTTCCCTCTATGAAATCAGAACCTTTTTTGTGGATTCATCTGGCAGGGTTAGCGGCTTTGCCAATCTTTTTACAAATCGCTTGGATTGGTTTAGCTGTGGGCGATCCCTTGCCTTTTCTTTGGCTAGAATGGCTATTTCTAGGAGCGATCGCTATCATACCCGTCTTTTGGATGCAGTGGACAAAACCTTTTGATATTTTTAGTCTTTTGTTGGTTGCTCTAAAACCGAGTCAACTCACCCCCGAACAGTTAAAAATTCTCTCTCTTTTTAAACGTCCTCGCCATCGTCTTCTTACTCTTTTGGGAGTCGTCCTCTTAATTCTCATCACTTGGCCCATCTACAATTTTGCCCCTCTAGCGGCTGCCGTGGCCGCCTATCTCCCCCAATGGCGGCTTTTAGGTTTAGTAATCGCTGCGATCGCTCTCCTCTTAAGTCACCTATTTCTACAGGTTCCTCTGAGTGTTCTGGGGGTTTTAGCCACTAAGGAAAGTGACTGGACAGCCACCGAAGCTTTAGTTATTGAGCGCATTCCTGAGTTATTTACCATTGTTGGTCTAAAAGTTAATAAAATTATCTAAATTAGCCAAAATGCCGACAATTTCGGCTAGGAATGCAGGATTGATCGCCCGTTTAAGGGTTGAATATTCCTGGCATTACGGGGAAAAATCGCGGCCAATTGTTGCAGTTGTTGGGGAGAAATTTTGATCGCATTTTGCCAGACTAACCAGAGAACATCCTCGCTACAGGGAGGAGTGGACAAAGACCCCCGATATTCATAAAAATCGCTATTTTCTGGCAGTAAAAGCCCGGCATTGACCCAAGTATCGGGGATAATCATTTCAGGAGAAGGTTCTTGGGGCAAATAAGCCCAAATCGTTTGTAAATAGGGATTAAAAGCGCCGATTTCGGCTAAGATACCCACAACTGCTAAATTTCCTCTCCCATTTCGATGCACTAAATGAATTT
This sequence comes from Microcystis sp. LE19-41.2A, assembly GCF_027530405.1. NCBI lineage: Bacteria > Bacillati > Cyanobacteriota > Cyanophyceae > Chroococcales > Microcystaceae > Microcystis > Microcystis sp. LE19-41.2A. The sequence continues at coordinate 15,846 of NZ_JAPZQJ010000157.1, forward strand.
CTAGAGGGAAAGACTGACCTTTAATCTGATGTTCGCTGGGATGATGAAAATGAAACTGCAATAAATCCCAGTTTTCGCCGTGAAAACTCATGTTTCCACCTTTTTCGGTCTTAACCAAGATTGTACGACCGTTATGGCGAATTTTTAGGGGTACAGGACGATAATTAAAGGTGGGTTGGTATAGCTCTTTTTCAGTCACTATACTCAGATCGATCGGTGTTTGTTGCTTTCCCGTGGTGCAGAGACGATAATTCCTTGATAATTCGCCCCAATGGTCAATATTTTGATAATTCCAAGCAAATTCTGGATTAATAGCCCCAAAAAGAGCGTGAGAGCCAATAAATTGCAGTAATTCTCGTCTATACATCGTATTAAATCCAGAAATCATCGGATAATTAGGGTTTGCTGAAAAAGTTTTTCGGTGGTGGCAGGGTGTAGGGTGTAGGGTGTAGGGTGTAGGGTGTGGGGTGTGGAGTGTGGGGTGTGGGGTGTGGGGAGAATAAATAAAATAATCTCCTATCTCCTATCTCCTGACTCCTGACTCCTGACTCCTCAAAACCTAAGACTCTGTACCTCACAACTATGGAAATTGCTATAATCGGCTCACATCAGTCTTTAAACATCTAGCTTGATGATCAGTTTTCTGATCAATATCTTTTTGTGGTTCGTGTTAGACTTACTCAAATATCAGTCTAACACAGAACAAAATCACCTCTTCGCCTGTATTGCCTTGTCCTAGTTGTGGTTCTCACCATACCATCAAGAGTGGTTCTATTGATAACGGGAAACCCAAACGTTAATGTTAAGAATGTGGTGGCCAGTTTGTCAGCAATCCCACTACTAAAACTTTATGAACACACCAGAATTAGCCATTGCTACCGTTGGTTTAACCAAACAATTTGACCGCCATGGGGCTGTTAATCAAGTGGATTTACAGATTGAAGCGGGGGAAGTTTACGGGTTAATCGGTCCAAATGGAGCGGGAAAAACCACTTTAATTAGGATGTTAGCGGCAGCGGAAGAACCGACAACGGGAGAAATATATCTGCACGGAGAACGTCTTTTAAGAGATGAGAGTAATCCCCGTCTCAAAAGAAATTTAGGTTATCTACCCGATAATTTTCCCCTCTACGATGACCTAAATGTCTGGAATTATCTGGATTATTTTGCCCGTCTTTATCATATCCCTCGCTCCCAACGTCATCGCCGCATTTATGAGGTTCTAGAACTGGTACAATTAACCGGTAAAAGCCATAATTTGATCGCTACTTTGTCCCGGGGGATGAAACAACGTTTAAGTTTAGCCCGCACGATTATTCATGAACCTTTAATTTTACTTCTCGATGAACCAGTTTCTGGATTAGACCCGATCGCTCGCCTACAATTTCGTGAGATTATTAAAGTCTTACAATCGGCAGGTATGACTATTTTAATTTCCTCCCATGTCCTTAGTGATTTGGCCGAACTTTGTAGTTCTGTGGGCATCATGGAATTAGGTTATCTAGTGGAAAGCACCTCTTTACAAGAATTAAATCAACGTCTAGCTGGTCAATACTTGCAGATTACGACTCTAGGCAATTTAGAAGCCTTAGAAACTGCTCTTAAACAATGTGTTTTTGTGGAAAGTTGGCAAAGAATTATTCATACTAATACTCTCCGGGTTAAATTTACGGGAACCCTAGAAGATAGTGCCGAATTGTTGAAATTTTTAGTCGTTTCTGGCCTGACCTTAAGCGAGTTTTATACTTGCCGCGAAGATTTAGAAACTATTTTCCTAAAACTGGGACATCGACAGGCATCCTAAGGGGAAATAATAATTTTTAAATCTAACCAGATAGTAACTTTTCGACTAATTTAATTTGCTCCTGACTAAAACCAGCTTCCTTCAGATGTGCCAGAAACCATTTTTGTCGATAACGACCGTCTAAATCCCTAGCCTTTTTGTAGGTATCCCGCGCTTTTTTAATATCACCTTGATCTAAATAGACCATTGCCAAAGCCACAAGAGGATGGGGATTATTCGGCTCTAATTTAACTGCTTTTTCAGCGTTAGTAATAGCTGAATTAAAATCTTTTAAGCGATGATAGGCGAGGGACAAATTATAGTAGGCGATTTCATTATCGGGTTTTAAATTAGCGGCTTTAGTATGAGTGACTACGGCTTTTTCAAGATGACCACCGACAAGATAAACAATTCCTAAAGCATTATAAGCAGCCACATGATCGGGAGCAATTTTAATCGTTTCCTCTAGGGTTGTTTGTGCCGCTAAAGGTTGTTTAGCTAGGTGTTGTGTCCATCCTAAAATTACTCTCCCGTCTAGATGATTGGGGTTTAACTGTACCGATTTTTTTAAAGCTTCAATACTTTTGATAAAATCTCCCTGTTGACGATACTGTAATCCCAATTGACGATAACGATTAGCAGCTTTAATGTCTGATGCGGAAATAATCGGACTGGGAGAAGGAGGAACAAGCATCTCGGCCGTAGGTTCTTTTTTAAGGGGAGCGGGAGGACTACAGCCCCAAAAAACCGGGGAACTAAACATGATCAAAATAGTCAGGAGTCGATAACTATTCATGGGACAATTAATACCAGTCCAATTGTTAAGGGTGTCATCAAATTATGAATTATTCCCCTGAATCCGTGCAACGGCTGCTCGATTCCGATGATTATGGCGATCGCTTATCGGGAGTTAATCAACTGCGTTATTTAGCCCCAGAAATCGCCTTCGAGATGTTACAGCCTTTAATTAAGGATAGTAACGCTAGGGTGCGTTATTCGGCGGTAAGTCAGCTAGATATCCTCGGTCGTCAGAATCCTGATCTGGCCTTAACTATTCTACGCGATCGCTTGTTGCATGATCCCGAAGCAGACGTGAAAGCGGCCGCGGCCGATGCGATCGGGGGGTTAAAATTAACGGCAGCCTACGATGATCTGGTGGCCGTCTATCAACAATCCTGCGACTGGTTAATTCAATTTAGCATTGTGGCAGCTTTGGGCGAATTGGGGGAACCCCGGGGCTTTGAACTGCTCGAAATCGCCCTTAACTCTGATAATGAATTGGTAAAAACGGCCGCTGTTAGTGCTTTCGGGGAACTAGGCGACCCTCGCGCCGTCTCTTTACTCGTTCCCTTGGCTAATGATGATGACTGGCAACTGCGCTATCGTCTCGCTCAAGCTTTAGGCCGCTTAGGGGGGCAAGATGCGATCGCTGTTTTGACCCAGTTAACCGGCGACAAAAGCGCCCAAGTCGCCCAAGAGGCCCGCAATAATCTCGTCCAAGGGTGATGCAGAATAGTTGATTTTTGTCAATACCATTTACAATAAACTTTAATTAAGAATCGTTAACAAAGGTAAAGCGATGGAACAATTTACCCGTTTAATCTTGCTCGTCGGTCTTCTCGCGGGGGGCTGTTTTTCCCCCTCAATTGCGATCGCCGATAATCCCGCAGGGGCAATCGTGAGCAAGGATTCACAGGTTAACGAACTACTGCGTCAAGCGCGGCAATTGGTCAAAAATGGCAATTATGGGGAAGCTATAGCCATTTACGAGCGGGCTGCCGCCCTTGATGGCAATAATGCCAAAATTTTCTCTGGGATTGGCTTTTTACAAACGCGGCAAGGGGATTATAACGCCGCCGCCCAAGCATACCAAAAAGCTTTAAGTCTCGATCCGAGTAATCCCGACTTTTTCCATGCTCTCGGTTATAGTTTGGCTAATATCGGTGATTATGACAATGCAGCCACCGCTTACTACTACGCTATCCAAATAGAACCGAAAAACGTCCAACACTACCTCGGTTTAGGGGTGGTGTTATTACGCCAAAAAAACTATGCTAAAGCGGGCGAAGTTTACCAATGGGTTTTAGCTCTCGACCCCAATAATCAGCAAGCCCACGAAATCATGGGTAAAGCCTTGATCGAACAGAATAAAAGCAGCGAAGCCCTCGATTTTCTCCAAAAATCCCTGCAAAGATTCCCTAACAATAGTGAATTAAGATTGCAACTGGCCAGCCTTTTGCTCAAACAGGGCGATTTAAATGGTGGAACCCAAATTTTAAAGGAAATAGAGCGACAAAGTGCAGGAAATTTTTTAATTCAGCTAAAAATAGGGATTTTACTCGAAAAACAAGAGCGTTTTGACGAGGCTCTCCCCTTTTATCGTCGGGCTGTTTTCCTGCAACCCCAATCTTTGGAAGCACAAGCGGGAATCGGTCGCATCCATCTGGCCAGAAAAGATTATCTTGCAGCAATTATCGCCTATCAAGATTTGGCCGAAATCGCCCCCAATAACGCCGATGTCTATCTTAATCTCGGTCGGGCCTACGCGGGCCGGGGACGAAAAAGAGAAGCGGAGGAAGCTTTTAAGCAAGCGCGAGCGGTTTATGTGCTGAAAAATAATCAATCCGGCCTGGAGGAAGTGGATGCCCTGCTGAAGAAGTTGCTTGAGTAAAACCAGATCAGTGATCAGTTTTCAGATTTGAGTTTTCAGATTTGAGTTTTTAGTTCACTGATGCGATCACGGCAAAAAGCTCTTTTCTCCCAACTCTAGCCCAGTCTTAAGGAGTGATTTAGATAGTCAATAGTTTATTCCCAATCGATCGGCAGCCATTGATTATCTAAAACCTGTTCGAGATTAAAAATTATCTGACTGGGTAAACCGCCAGGGGATAAACCCATTTTTTTCCGGACGGCCTCTAAAGCTGTATGGTAGGATGGCTCAAAAATCTCCCGAAGATAGGGCTTTAAACTAGGGCTATCCTCCAGTAAATCTTGAATTTCTGCCCGAAAATTATTGATTTCTCCATTCCAATGATTGCCATTCCGGTCTCTTTCCGATTGCCAGTAAGTTAATTTGAGTAAATGTTCTAGGAGACGAGTTAAAAGACTTTTGAGCGCGTGTCTTTCACTTCTCCCCATCGATTCAATCTCCTCAATTAAGTTGTCTAAATCCACCTCGGCAAACTGGCCTTTTTTTAATTGTTCTGCCGTGGTTTTTAGCCAGAGATAAAAATCTTCTTCGTATAATGTTAGGGTCGCTGTTTCTGTCGCTCTAGTCATGACGGAACTGCCACAGATGAAAAGTAATCGGGATTCTATATTATAGCAATTCTCCCACTTGTGGGGTACAAAGTCTCTCAAGGCTGAGGACTGACGCTCAAAAAGATCGCACTGCATTGATTGAGTGCGATCGCTTTTAGTGATCGATTTTTAAGTAGCGAATTTCTGAGTCAGATTCCTACTTTAATAATTTGCGCGTCAAAGCCGAACCTGCACCCAAAACACCGATGGCAAGTAAGCCTAAGACGGAAGCTGGCTCAGGAACACGCCCTGTATCAGGACGCTGAAGGTAATCTACAGAAAGAGCCTCAATCAAGAAGGTGTCCCCTGGTGTCTTGGGAATCAAGTTGATAGTCGATTTCAGTGTCCCTAGTACCCCATCATAAACTCCAATTGATGAGTTATAGACATTTGAGACGTAAAAATCGGTACCATCGTAGGCAATACCAGTTGCAGCAGCTGGAGCAGTAATGAAAGCTGCTTGCAGGAGATTGCCATTAGTATCGTAAATATCATAGACACCGCAGGCATCGCAGCGGTTGCTAATTAGTTTGCCATTGAAGTACTCCAGACCATCCATATAGTCGGCGAGTAGTATGGGTAAACGTGGCACTATGCCATAGTCAATAATTTTTTCCGTGGTTGGCTGCAGTTGAATTTTGGCTAAACAATGAAACCAAATTTGACTAACTAAAACTATTAAGGCCCCCCATCCTATCCAGAGGACGGCCAAATAAAAGCCCGATAATTCTAAAACAATTGTACTAACTGTGACAATAAAAAAGCGATCGAGGCGAGGATCGCTGATTTTTTGCTGAAATTGGGCAATTTCTGCCAAGTCCACCGCCGCCATGCGTGCCTGTTCCATACACATCCCCAGGATACCTAGGGCAAGAATGGGAGCGGATAGGTTTTCCGGTGGGAAGATTTGGGAGATTATGCCTAAACTAGCCGGAAAAAACCGTAAAAAAAGGATCGTTCGTCTCATCTATTCGGGGTGGGGTCAGATTAAGATAAGAAATGCTCTTGACTTGATCATTTCTGTAATGTCTTGTTTGCCTCCTTTTCAAAATGCTCTCCTTCTCACCCAAGCTTTAACCCATCGTTCCTATGTCAATGAACAGTCCCAATTGACGGAAAATAACGAGCGCCTAGAATTTTTGGGCGATGCGATTTTAGCTTTTTTGGTGGGCGAACTATTGTATCAAAAATATCCCGCCATGAACGAGGCCGAATTAACTCGTTTGCGGTCAAATTTGGTCAAAGAAGAACAATTAGCGCAATTGGGCATTGAAATCGGCCTGGGGGAGTTAATGCGTTTGGGTAAGGGGGCAATTAAAGATCGGGGGCGATCGAATCCTACCCTATTAGCGGACACTTTTGAAGCGATAATTGGGGCTTATTATCTAGATTCGGGGTTAAATGCGGTTAAAAACTATCTGCACAGGCTTTTTATCCCTGTAGCCTCTCATTTAGTCTCTCAACAATCGGAATCGCCATCTTTTATCGATGCTAAAAATCTCTTTCAACAGTGGGCGCTGGCTAATTTCGCCTCTAATCCAGAATATGCGATCATCGATGTGACAGGACCGCCCCACGCTAGGGAATTTACCGCCGAAGTGCGGGTTAATAACCTTCTCTACGGTACAGGTAAAGGTAAACGGAAACAGGATGCCACCAAAGCGGCTGCCGAAGATGCCTTAAAGCGCTGTCAATTGCAAGGGTAAATAGGGTTTGCGGCAAAAAGTTTTGCGTGGGGGTAGGGTGTGGGGTGTGGGGTGTGGGGTGTAGGGTTTTACCGATTTTGAGGGGGTCAATTACCTAATTTTCGGGGAAAAAGTGCCTAAATTTCCCCCCCGATCACTCCAATGGCTGGTACTTTTTGATGGGAAAAAAGTCTAAAATTTTTATCCAACAAAGTTTTTAGATTTATTCAGCAGCTCCTACTTATCTTAGGGGCCACCAATTAACTTTATCCCGGGTGGCACTGTACACTTCTTTTAAACCCTCGGCATCTAGTACCCGAATTAAATCCCCCGTCGATTCTGAGGCAATTAATCCCACGGTTTGCAATCCTTTTAATACCTGTTCGACGGTGCGTTGATTGAGTTGACAAGCGCGAGCAATCACATCGACGGATAAATCAAAAGTATAGATATTTTCAGCATCTGGTTGACTGCCTAATTCTCTTTCTTGATAGATTAAGGCTCTGAGTAAAGCCGCCACAGCTTGGGGTGGATAGCTACTGCAATTAAGCAAATGATACTCGAATTTTTGCTGTAATTCAAATAAAACACAGTACCGTTGACGAAAACTTTCGTTATCGTTGTAAATCTTTTCTAGTGCCGATAAGGGAATTTTCAGGACGTGGGTAGTTTTATAGGATTCCACCAAACAGGGAAAAGCGCGACTGGCTAAACCATAACTAAAGGGTAAACTCCTCATACCAAAACAGCCACCGGGGTAGGTAATGGCAATAATCCGGTCGAGGGGAGTGCTGCGGACGACGATTACACCCTCATCCAAAATCACATACAAAACATCTAGAAATTCATCGGGGAGAAAAGCCGTATAGACGGGACGATTGGAAAATAGCGTCTCTAACTTGAGATTGTCGGCATCGAGATACTGACTTAACCAAGCTTCCTCTAGTCCGCGAAAGAGAAAACTCTGGTTAATCAGTTGTTGTAGGAGGGTTGTTTTTTTGGCCTTGACGCTCTTGCCCATAGTCTCAAACCTAGATGTAGCACTGATTCCATCTTCTCACAGTTTCCCTTGTTATCACCTTATTCCCAATTTGTTTTATAAATGTATTGAAATTTTGTTTCCTGTGCTGTAGGATTAAACTACACCTGAAAACAGATACAACCTTAGAGTAAATCTCAGGAGCGCCGCCGATGCAGTTATCCCAGTCTTGTTTATCCCTACTCGTGGCAACTGTCCTGACGGGGGGAACGCTGGTATCCTGCACCCCATCCCCCACCAATAGCGGCAATGACAGCCAAAAACCCGTGACTGTGACGCTTGTTTCCTATGCTGTCACCCAAAGTGCCTACGAAAAAATCATTCCCAAATTTGTCGAGGAATGGCAACAAAAAACGGGGCAAAAGGTAACTTTTGAACAGAGTTATGGTGGTTCCGGTTCCCAAACTCGTGCCGTTATCGATGGTTTAGAAGCGGATGTGGTAGCGTTGGCTTTAGCTTTGGATACCAAGAAAATTGAGCAAGCGGGATTAATTCAACCCGGTTGGGAAAAAGAAGCTCCCAATGACTCTATTGTTCATAAATCTGTAGTGGCTTTTGTTCCTCGTGATGCCAATATTAAAATTAATAAATGGTCAGATTTAGCCAAGGATAATATTAAAGTTATTACCGCTAATCCCAAGACTTCTGGCGGAGCGCGCTGGAATTTTCTCGCTCTTTGGGGTTCGGTGACGCAAGCGGGAGGCAGTGAACAAGCGGCGCAAACTTTTGTCGAAAAAGTGTTTAAAAATGCGCCAGTTTTACCTAGAGATGCTCGCGAATCTAGTGATGTATTTTTTAAACAAGGCCAGGGAAATGTGCTGATTAATTACGAAAATGAGATGATTCTCGCTAACCAAAAAGGCGAGAAGTTGTCCTACACTGTTCCCACCGATTACAATATTTCTATTGATAATCCCGTGGCGGTTGTTGATGCCAATGTGGATAAAAAAGGTACGAGAAAAGTGGCTGAGGCTTTTGTGCAGTTTTTATTTACTCCCGCAGCCCAAAGAGAATTTGCTCAGGTGGGGTTTCGTCCCGTTGAACCGACGGTATTTAAAGAGTTTGAGAGTAAATTTCCTCAGATAAAAAATCTCTTTACCGTGCAGGATTTAGGCGGTTGGGATAAGGTACAAAAGCAATTCTTTGATGATGGAGCCTTGTTCGATAAAATTCTCACTAAAGCTGGTAAATCCTAAGGAGAAAAACCATGGATAATCAACCTCAATGGCAAACTATTAATCATCCCCAAAGTGACTTACATCTCGATCAATCAGGACTCGATCGCCCCACGTCCCGAAGAATAAAAATTCGGATTCCTAAACAATATATTAACGAGCCAATTATAGCACGTTTAGGGTCTTTTCCTGGTCTAAAAGTGAATATATTTTCCGCTTTGTTAGCGGCAAATAATAATCAAGATGGCTGGTTCGATCTACAACTACAAGGCAACTCCCAAGGGATAGAAAATGCCCTTTCCTATCTGGCAGATTTAGATGTAGAAGTTTGGTATGATTCAGCACAAGTTCTTGAAGAAGCGGACAATTGGTAATCTCTAGCAATAATAAACAATGGCTAACCCACAATTATCTTTATCTCCCAGTCAACCCCTGAAAAAAGTTTCTATTCCTTGGGTAATTACCATTAGTTATCTAGTGGTTTTGTTGGTTTTACCGGCGGCGGCACTATTTGCTAAATCCCTAACTCTTGGTTTTGCCGAATTTTGGCGCATTGCCACTTTACCGATTTCTTTATCCGCTTACCAAGTCACTTTTTTTACTTCCTTAATCGCCGGATTAATTGACGGAGTTTTTGGCACTATTATCGCTTGGGTATTAGTGCGTTATCGATTCCCGGGTAAAAAAATTGTCGATGCTTGTGTAGATTTGCCCTTTGCTTTACCCACTTCTGTTGCCGGTTTAGTCCTCGCCACAGTTTACAGTGATAACGGTTGGCTCGGTCAATTTTTTGCCCCCTTTGGCATTAAGATATCCTTTACCATTTTAGGGGTTTTTGTGGCGATGTTATTTATCGCTTTACCCTTCATTGTCCGCACCTTACAGCCAGTTTTACAGGAAATGGAAAAAGAGGTAGAAGAAGCGGCTTTATCCCTCGGTGCTTCCTCTTGGCAAATCTTCTGGCGAGTTATTTTTCCCACAATACTACCCGCTATTTTAACAGGAGTTGCCCTCGGTTTTGCCAGAGCGATCGGTGAATATGGTTCCGTAGTTATTATCTCCTCTAATATTCCCTTTAAGGATTTAATTGCCCCAGTTTTAATCTTCCAAAGACTAGAGGAATATGATTACACAGGTGCGACAGTAATCGGCATGGTTTTATTACTGGTTTCTTTGTTCATGTTAGTAGTAATTAATTTCCTGCAGCAATGGGGGCAAAAATACAGAGTTAAGTAAAGAGTAAAAAATATTAGGGTATAACTGGAGACAGATCAAAAATGCTGAGTCTAAAAAAATCAACTAAACCGAAAGAGTGGGATTACAAACCCCTACTAATTATCATCGCCCTTGTTTATCTGGCACTATTATTATTTATTCCAGCAGCGGCAGTATTTTACTATGCTTTTCGCAATGGATTCCAAGCTTTTTTAGAAGCGGCGGGAACTTCTGACTTTATCGAAGCGGTGAAATTAACAGTAATTATTGCCCTAATTACTGTACCTTTAAACACAATTTTTGGACTTTGTGCAGCCTGGGTAATTGCCCGCAATCAATTTCGTGGCAAAACTTTATTAATTAGTTTAATTGACTTACCTTTTGCCGTTTCTCCCGTGGTAGCGGGTTTAATGATTGTACTGCTCTATGGGCGCAATGGTTGGTTAGGTTCTTTCCTAGAATTTTTCGATATAAAAATACTTTTTGCTTTACCCGGAATGGTATTAGCAACTATATTTGTTACTATGCCTTTTGTCGCTAGAGAAGTTATCCCAGTCTTAGAAGAAATTGGCTTAGAACAAGAGGAAGCGGGGCGCACTTTAGGGGCAAGTGATTGGCAGATTTTCTGGCGCATAACTTTACCCAATATTCGTTGGGGATTGATGTACGGAGTGCTGTTAACTAATGCCCGGGCGATGGGAGAATTTGGGGCGGTTTCTGTGGTTTCTGGCAGTATTTTAGGGAGAACTGCTACCCTGCCAATTTTCGTAGAACAGGCCTATAAAAATTATCTAACTCCTGCCGCTTTTAGTGCGGCGGCTATTCTCGCCTTACTAGCGGGAGTTACTTTAATTATCAAAGAAATTCTCGAACGTAAAACCGCCCACAAAATTCACACTACCTAACTACAAAAAACCTAAAAATCATGAAGGCGTTGGGTTTCATGCTTCAACCTAACCTACATTCATCTTATATTTAATTCCACCCACCTACTTACACAAAAAACCTAAAAATATGAGTATTACCATCCACCAAGTTTCCAAACGTTTCGGTAATTTTCAAGCTTTAGATAATATCAGTTTAACCATTCCTGAAGGCAAATTAGTCGCCCTCCTCGGACCATCGGGATCGGGAAAATCCACCTTATTACGTTCAATTGCGGGATTAGAAACTCCCGACAGTGGCGCGATTATCATTAACGGACAAGATACCACCCATGTGGATCCTAGACGGAGAAATATCGGCTTTGTTTTTCAACATTATGCCCTATTTAAACATTTAACTGTTCGTCAAAATATTGCTTTTGGTCTAGAAATTCGCCAGCAAAAATCGCCAGTAATTAAGAAAAGAGTTGAGGAATTATTAGAATTAATTCAATTACAAGGATTAGGCGATCGCTATCCCGCCCAATTATCGGGAGGACAACGGCAGCGAGTAGCTTTAGCCCGCGCTTTAGCCATTCAACCGAATGTATTATTATTAGATGAACCCTTTGGAGCTTTAGATGCAAAAGTCAGAAAAGAATTAAGGGTATGGCTGAGAAATTTACACGAAGAAGTTCACGTTACCAGTGTTTTTGTTACCCACGATCAAGAGGAAGCAATGGAAGTAGCCGATACGATTGTCGTGATGAATCATGGTAAAATTGAACAGGTGGGTTCTCCCGCCGAAATTTACGATCATCCGGCCACACCTTTTGTGATGCAATTTATTGGGGAAGTGAATATCTTACCCAGTTTAGCAGGATTAGGAAATGGACATCATCCGGGTGATAATTCCACCGTTTTTATCCGTCCCCACGACCTGGAAATTATGCCCGAACAAGATGGTTTGAATAGTTGGGCAGTGGTAAAAAGAGTTATTCATTTAGGCTGGGAAATACAAGTAGAATTAATGTTAGCCGATGGGGAAATGGTGGTGGCTTATCTCAATCGGGAGGAATACAAGCAATTACAGTTACAACCAGAACAAACGGTACATTTAAAACCGAGAAAAGCGACCTTACTCACTGATTTTGACAATAAAAGTGAGAAAGTTATCGATTACTCAATTTAAAAACTCTAGGTTTATTAAAAATTTTTCATAAAGCTATAAGTGACCTTCACCGCTGCCACTTTCTCAGCACTGATAGAGTTAGAGCAACTTCTTTACCTTTCTCCTCAATAAAATCTAGCAATTCCTTGACGGTGCTTTTATCTTCATCTACTTTGGTGTTAAGATTGACAGCTTTGAGGTCAAAGTTTTTGGCTTCGATTTCTTCACGGGTGACTGTCCAACTCCTCTCACTATCTTCTCGGTTGGGTAATAGTTCTAGAAACTGCTGAAAGTGATTCATCATCAGGGGTTTGCGCTTGGTAACTTTGACATCGGACAGGTCATAATACCAGATTTTTTCAGTGGGTTTACCTTTAGTAAAAAAGAGGATGTTAGCTTTAACACCCCCACCGGCAGCCACAAAAGTCCCCGCGGGCAAACTAACGATACACCAGAGATTACAGTCGTTTAATAGTTTTCGTTTGCTCTGGACAAAGGCATTTTCATTGGTGCGAAATAACACCCCTTCATCTAGGACGATGCCGCAGCGTCCCCCCGGTTTCAAACTGTCGATAACGTGCTGTAAAAATAGGACTTGAGTGGCACTGGTTTTATAGGCAAATTGTGCCTGTACGGTCCTGTGTTCTTTGCCGCCAAAGGGGGGGTTAGTGAGGATAATATCGAACTGGGGCGGAGCATCTTGGAACAGGTCGCCATAGATGACTTCTCGGTTTAAGGTGTTGCCGTGCCAGAGGTGGGGGTAATCGATGCCGTGTAGGACTAAATTAGCGAGGGCAATGGGGTAGATGAGGTTCTCTTTTTCCCTTCCGTAAAAGGTTTTTAGTTTGATGGTTTCTAGCTGTTCGGGGGTGATGTCATCTGCTAGGAAATCGCGGATATATTCGTAGGATTGGGCCAGGAATCCGCCCGTGCCGCAGCAGGGGTCATAGATGGTTTCTCCTACTTGGGGGGCGATGGCTTTGACCATTGCCCGGATGACTTCCCGGGGGGTAAAGAATTGACCGCCATCGTTGTTTTTTTCTCCCATTTTCAACAGCAATCCCTCGTAAACTTGGGAGATGGGGAAGATGTGGGTAGGGTCAATGTAGTCGATTTCGTGGATTTTATCGAGGATGTCTAACAGGTTGGTTTCGGTGTCGATGCGGACTCGTTCGACACTGGATATGACCTCACTGATAATTTTTTGGCGGGGGGTGGCTTGGGGTTTGTTTTTGAGGCTTTTGAGGTAGGGAATGACTTCTTCATTGACAAAGGGCAGAAATTGACCCATTTGCCCCATTTGCAGGTTAAGGCGGCGGTTGCCTTGAGGGTTGGCCCAATCTCGCCAACGGTAGGGTTCGGGGATGGAATCGGCCAAAGAGTCCCCCACGGCTTCCGCTTCTTCCGCTTCTCGCTGTTCGGTGTCGTCAAGGATTTTGAGGAACAGTAGCCAACTGAGTTCGGGGACGTACTGTAAAGCACCGGCACAGTTGGAACGCCGCATGATGTCGCAGATGCCTTTGATGTAGCTGTTAAGTCCCTGTTGGGTGGTGAAGGTTTTACCGTTGTCGTTGCTGTTTTTTTTAGCCATTGAGTTTACCTAATTTGTCTAACCTGCCAAGCGGAGATTGGCAATGAGGGGGAGTTGGAGTTCGTTTTTTTCTTGCAGTCTTTGAGAAAAGAATAGGATTTCTAGGTTTTCGATTTCTTCGGTTTGGGGGTTGACTCTCACAATAATATCATCTCCTAATTCTTCGGATTCTTGTTCGGGATAGGGAGCGCATTTATTGATATAGAGAATGTCTCCCGTTGGGTCATATTTGATAATTAGGGTTTGCTGAAAAAGCTTTTCCTGGGGGCAGGGTGTGGGGTGTGGGGTGTGGGGTGTGGGGTTTTACCAGTTTTGAGGTGGTCAACTACCTAATTTTCAGGGAAAAAGTACCTGAATTTTCCCCCGATCCCCGC
>NZ_JAPZQJ010000244.1:0-4260 GCF_027530405.1 Microcystis sp. LE19-41.2A
TTCTGGTTTCTGTGTGGAAACGGGGTCTATACTGATAGTTTCTTCAGCAAAATACTCCTAAAAGTCTTTCCCAGTAAATATTTCACGATTCTATAAGCAAAAATTATCACACAAAGTCGAGAAGAGCCTGGCTACCAATAAATTTCTTCCTTTCCAATCCGTTCTGTCGATTACCAATAACAGATGTCCTAGATGCCTAAGTTTTTTCAGTTTTCTTCTTTGATGTCGATTTTTATTTTTTCGGCTAAACTCTTGCTTAATAATGTGTTTAATTAGCGGAAACCATAACAATTTCACACTTAATTGCGGTAACTTAAGAAACCTCTGTAAATTTCTTCTTCTGCTTTCAAAGGTAATTGGTTGAGGAAATAGGGCAGCTAATCTCTCTAATTGTACCGTTCTGTGACCTTGTAAGAGCAGTATGAGGATTTGCAGGGTAAGATATTGTGCTTCGCTCAGATTAGCTTGTAAACAAGCCGGTTCTTCTGGTTTCTGTGTGGAAACGAGGTCTATACTGATAGTTTCTTCCGCCAAATAGCGATTAAAGTTTTGCCGGATAAGCATTTCACCTTACATAAGCAAAAATTATCACACAAAGTCGAGAAGAGCCACAAGCCTGATAGAATGATGGTAACATTTTAAATTTTTGAGTGGTTGCCATAACCACTCTATTTCTTTGGGGGACATTTGGCTAGAGTCTTTATCCTGCCTACCTTTAAACCTCTTTGTCACCCCTTGAGGGCTTTTAGACTTTTTTTCCCTCAAAAAGTGCTGACCATTGGAGTGATCGGGGGTAAAATTCCTGGACTTTTTCCCTGAAAATTAGGTAACTGACTACCTCAAAATCGGTAAAACCCTACACCCCACACCCCACACCCCACACCCTGCCCCCACGAAAAACTTTTTGCCGCAAACCCTAATTAGTACATAAGCTAAAAGCAAGCTGTGACTGGGTTATAATTTTTGGAGATGTCTATTACGGGGGCGAGATGGAGTCTCAAGGGTGCTGAGGCGGTTTTACGTCTTCGCTCCCTTCAGGTTAGCGGTGATTGGCCTGATTATTGGCACTTTCATTGACAGCAAGAGCATCAACGGCATCATCGGGCTTTGTATCAAGATGGTGTTCCTTTGCTCACAACTGTGATTCAAGCTTGTTGTTCTACTACTTCAAGACACACAGCGATGCTTGTTTGACTTGCCATACGTCCTTCTAAAAGAGCCGCACCCATCTAATTTCTGATTGGCCGATTCAAAAAGGAGAAAAACCAGAGTGGAGTGCGATCCTTTGACCTCAAAATCCTATTTATCCCCTAAATCTCCGTCTTTTCCTGATTATTTTCACCTGATGCTCTTAACTGGCCGCATCTTATTGCAGCACAGTACCACCACCGAACGAGTGCATCAAACCATTCAACAATTAGCGGAAAAATTCGGGGTAGAAGTCCGGGTATATTGTGAATATGAAGCCATTAAACTAACCGTAAAGAGTGAAAATGAATATTCCTCACACTTTAGTCGCCCCATCACCAGCATTGCCGTTAATATGGCTTTAATTACTCAGGTTTTTTTATCGATCGAAAAGTTTCAGCAAAATCGTTTAACCTTGACTGAGTTAATCCAGAAATTAGAAAAGATCGATAAATATCCCCCTATTTATTACCCTCGCTGGTTCATTATTCTGATGTTAGGCCTTACAGGGGCAAGTTTAGCCCGTATTTTTCAGGGAGACTGGGCTTCCTTTGTGATTACGGGAATTGCTACGGCAGTGGGCGTTATCTTACGACAAGAACTGGGGAAAAGGCATTTTAATCCTTTTTTACTTAATTTTCTAGCTGCTTTTTTGGGGGGATGTATCGGGGGAGTGGCAGGCCCACTGGGATGGAGTTCTACTCCTAATATCTGTTTTCTCATCCCGTCGATGATGTTAGTACCGGGGGTTCATCTGATTAATGGAGTCTTAGATTTAGTCGAGAATCATATTCCCATGGGCATGGCACGTCTAGAGTATAGTTTAGTAATTCTTAGTTCAATCGCCTTTGGTTTACTTCTCTCGACAACGGTTACAAACGCCTTACTACCTGTCAGTAATCCTGTTTCTCCCTTACCTCTATTTGAAGATGTTATTTTTGCGGGATTAGCGGCTATGGGATTCGCCATTTTCTTTAATGTGCCGCCGAAAATGTTATGGGCTTGCATTGTCTGTGGCATGGTGGGACATGGGGTAAGATGGTTGTGTATTGACCATGGACCCGGTATTATTTGGGGTAATTTAATTGCTTCTGCTGTTGTTGGGACAATGGCGCTTTATTTTTCTAATCGTTTTCATGCGCCACCGGCTGTAATCGCTTTTGGGGCGGTAGTGGGAATAGTACCAGGAATCTTTGCTTTTCAAGCAGCAAGCGGCTTAATTCAGATTATGACCATACCAGAGAATGCCAGTTCTTTATTACTTGCCACCACCCTAGGCATGATGACAAAAGCTTTTTTAATGACTTTAGCTATTCCCATTGGGTTAGCTATACCTATCCTTTTACGCTTTCAACGCCAACCCAATTTTTAGGAGCAATTCAGTTCTTCAGTTCGCTAGAGCCAAAGAAAGCTTCTGATTATCCAGCAGCCAACGCATTTGATAGGCACGGCGAGCGGCATCCGCCACTTGATTGAGGAAGAAACTCAAACCAACGCCGCTAGAGATAGCACCTAACCAAGGAATTGCCCCACCTACTGAACTGGGAGCTAAATAGATAGTAGCTTGCTGGAAAATCGTTTCAGCTGCCAGCGAGATTGCACCTTTGTCGCCGATTTCAGTGAGAAAATTGTCAAAAGCTTGGCGAGAAAATTGCGTGTGACTGTCTCTCAAATTATCCACCGCTTGCCATTTAGCCTCTGGAGTTTGGGCGGTAGCTGCTGCTAAGATAATCCAAGCAAAATTCCGCTCCTGTTCCGTTGTGGTCGAGTAACCATAACACAAGCCAATTCTCTGAATAGTTTGCAGAGATTGAACTATTGACAGTGGGATTTCGCCAATTACTCCGATAACTCCCATCAAACCGGCAATTGTCCCTTCCACCTCAGCAGTTGTCAGGGTTTTTTGCTGCACCTTCTTCGCTAAATGATCGCAATCTGCTAAGGAGACTTGTTGCCAATCGTGATCTTTCTCAACTCCGGCTAGGTGTTTCAATTGATCCCACTCTTCTTGCCATTTTTCCGCTAGGCGATCGCACAAAGTTAATGTCTCATCGATCCATTTTTCTGGAATGAGCCAATCGGCGATCTTCCCGATTGTACCGAACAATCTAGCAATTATAGTCATTTCAAATAATTGTGAGACAAGTGAAAAATAAGGTAAAATAAGGAGAAACGAGCAACCCATACAGAAAAATGTCCTATAGTCTAGACTTGAGAAAAAAGGTAATCGATTATGTAGAGAATGGAGGAAGCATAACTAAAGCTGCCGCTCTATTTAAGATAGGGAGAGCAACAATATATAGATGGCTGAGTAGGGAAGAAGGGTCAGCAACAAAGGTAAAACACCGTCAGAGAAAGCTGGACTGGAAAGCACTAGAAAGAGATGTCCAAGAAAATCCCGAAGCAAGATTAAGAGATAGAGCCGAGAAGTTTGGAGTGAGACCAAGTGCCATTTGCTATGCCTTAAAAAAATGGAAATCACCAGAAAAAAGAAAGAACTTCGTTATAGAGAAAGAAACCGAGAAGAAAGAATAAAATATTATAAAACCCTGAGAGAATTGATTAAAATATATGGTGGTAAAAGCCTTGTATTTATTGATGAGGCTGGGTTTGAAGAATTTCAAGACTGTCTTTATGCCTGGTCAAAAAAAGGGAAGAAAGTCTTTGGAGATAGACAAGGAAAACGAGGAAAAAGAGAGAACCTTGTCGCTGGGAGAAGAAAGGGGAAAAAAGACTTGATTGCACCAATGATATTTACGAGAAGCCTAACTGCGGAAGGCTTTGAAGGCTGGTTATCTTTATATTTATTGCCCTCTTTAACCATGACATCAATATTAATTATGGATAAGGCACCAATTCATCGGAAGACAGTGATTAGACAACTGGTAGAGGAAGCAGGTCATCAGGTAGTGTTTTTGCCAACATACTCTCCTGACTTAAATGATATCGAGCATGATTTTAGTGCATTAAAGAGAGCGAGAATGTATGCTCCTGTGGGTACATCCCTTGATGAAATTATTCGTACTTATTGTGTCGCCTAGCGTCTCGTTCTTATTTGAAATAACTATAAAG
>NZ_JAPZQJ010000644.1:0-7989 GCF_027530405.1 Microcystis sp. LE19-41.2A
AGTTTTAACTGTGCGGTTTGGACAGATTTCTTCAGAAATTGAAGAGATAATCGGCAAAATGACTAACCCTACTATCTTAGAAGAGCTACTAAAATTAGCAGCTACCGCTAATTCTCTCGCAGAATTTAAGCAGTCTTTGGCTAAAATCAATATCTAGAAAACGGGTTTCTTTGAGAACCTATTTAGAAACCGGGTTTCTTCGAGAAACCCGGTTTCTGGACTTATTAACGAATAAAATTAATCTGACAAATATTAAGAGGAATAATCGGTTCAAATTCTTTTCGGTCAGAAGTAAGTAAAATTCCTTTTTCTTGATTGGCTAAAGTCAAAGCAAAACAATCAGCTAAAGAAATGCGCTTAATTAGTGCCTTATATTGGCTTACTTGTCGCCAAAACTTGCTACTTAAATCAAAGCGAGTTTTTATGTTAATATCACTTAATTCTTGAATTAGTTTTTCTGTTTCTGATTCTCCTATATCGCGATAAAAATTATAGTAAACTTCGCAAAGATTAACAACATGAATCATTTTGTTATTATTTTGATTAGTGATGGTTTCTCTGACAAGATCCGCTCCTGTTTCATTACGAACAAAAGCAATTACAGCACAAGCATCTAAAATGATATTCATCTATTACGCTCCTCCCAATCAATTTCTGCTTGTTTTTGTTGGGCAAAATCTTCACTACTGGTGGGTGCATGAGCATATTTACCTTGTAATGATTTAATTAACTGTTGTCTTTCTTCTTCTGATTTAGGTTTAATTTGAGGCAAAAAATTTTGCTCGATTAACTCTCTAATTTGCAATAATTGTTCGCCAGAAAGATTAGCTAATGATTCAATTATTTGTTGACGTATTGCTGTAGCATTCATGATTATTACTGACAATTAAGTATAAAAAGTTACTATGGTTACAATCTATCACAAAAAATGCTAATTGGCCAGCAAACCTCTAAAATTAAGCAAATAACTGCCTCGCTTTGACGTTAGCGATCGCATCTTCGCAATAACTGAGAAAACGGGTTTCTTTGAGAAACCCGTTTTCTGTAAATTTTTGTTATAGAAACCTTGAAAAATTCGGGATTCTTTGCATAAAATAGTCGCATTAATCTTTTGCAGTTAACGTCATGACTTCTACCCTCTTGCCGAGCTTTCCTGCTGTTGACGATGCTTTGTTCAATTTTGCTCAATCTGATGGCTTGAGTCAAGCTAATCAGGTGAATAGTGCGAGAAATCAGCGTTTAACCGCTACCGTAGTTTTCCTCGATGCTGGTGTTAGCGATTATCAAAGTCTCCAAGCTGGGGTAATTCCAGAAGTCGCCACGGTTATTCTCTCTCCCAATCAAGACGGAATCGAACAAATATCCGCTTTTTTACAACAAAATCCCCAGATTACCACCATTCACCTGGTTTCCCATGGTGCGCCGGGATGCTTATATTTGGGGAATTGTCAACTTAATTTAACAAATATTTACGATTACCGCCAAAAGTTACAGAGTTGGGCAAAGATTAATCATATTCTACTGTACGGTTGTCAGGTCGCGGCGGGAGATGCCGGGACAGAGTTTATTAATAAATTGTCCCAAATTACTGGGGCAAAAATAGCGGCTTCCAGCAGACGGGTAGGAAATGCAGCCTTGGGAGGAAGTTGGGAGTTAGAGGTGAGTTTACCGGCGACAAAGGGAGAGAATAAAACCTTTGTTGAAACCTCAGATTTGTCGGATTTGCAGACATCTGGGGTTTTTCAGCCGAATATACTCAACACCTATCCCGGAGTATTTGCCCTCACATTAGTAGGAGTATGGGATAGATTAAGCGTTGCCTATGGGGTGACAGTAGTTGGTAACTATGCTTATGCAGTGGGGGACACTCTGGAGATTATTGATATTAGTAATCCCAGTAACCCGATTTTTAAGGGAAGTTGTGATATTCCTGCTGGTCAAGATGTACAAATAGTCGGTAACTATGCTTATGTCGCTGATTGGGATTCAGGACTACAAATCATCGACATCAGCAACCCGACAAACCCCACTCTCAAGGGTAATTATGATCCTTCTGGCAGTGCTCAGGATGTACAAATAGTCGGTAACTATGCTTATGTAGCTGATGGTGATGGACTGGAAATCATCGACATCAGCAACCCGACAAACCCCACTCTCAAGGGTAATTATAATACTTCTGGCTTGGCTTATGGTGTACAAATAGTCGGGAACTATGCTTATGTAGCTGATTGGGGGTCAGGACTGCAAATCATCGACATCAGCAACCCGACAAACCCCACTCTCAAGGGTAATTATAATACTTCTGGCTATGCTTATGATGTACAAATAGTCGGTAACTATGCTTATGTAGCTGATGAAGGTTCAGGACTGCAAATCATCGACATCAGCAACCCGACAACTCCCATCTTCAAGGGTAATTATGATACTTCTGGCTTGGCTTATGGTGTACAAATAGTCGGTAACTATGCTTATGTAGCTGATTGGGATTCAGGACTGCAAATCATCGACATCAGCAACCCGACAAATCCCACTCTCAAGGGTAATTATGATACTTCTGGCTATGCTCGGGATGTACAAATAGTCGGTAACTATGCTTATCTAGCTGATTGGGATTCAGGACTGCAAATTATCGACATCGGCAATCCGACAACTCCTACTCTCAAGGGCAATTATGATCCTTCTGACTTTGCTCGGGGTGTACAAATAGTCGGTAACTATGCCTATCTAGCTGAGGAGGGTTCAGGACTGCAAATCATCGACATCAGCAACCCGACAAATCCCACTTTCAAGGGTAATTATGATACTCCTGGCTCTGCCAATGATGCACAAATAGTCGGAAACTATGCTTATGTAGCTGATGGAAGTTCAGGACTGCAAATCATCGATATCAGCAACCCGACAAACCCCACTCTCAAGGGTAATTATAATACTTCTGGCTATGCTGTAGGTGTACAAGTAGTCGGTAACTATGCCTATCTAGCTGAGGAGGGTTCAGGACTGCAAATCATCGACATCAGCAACCCGACAAATCCCACTTTCAAGGGTAATTATAATACTTCTGGCTATGCTCGGGATGTAGAAGTAGTCGGTAACTATGCTTATGTAGCTGATGATACTTCAGGACTGCAAATCATCGACATCAGCAACCCCACTAACCCTACTCTCAAGGGCAATTATAATACTTCTGGCCAGGCTTTAGATGTACAAATAGTCGGTAACTATGCTTATGTCGCTGATAATACTTCAGGACTGCAAATCATCGACATCAGCAACCCGACAAATCCCACTTTCAAGGGTAATTATGATACTCCTGGCTCTGCCAATGATGCACAAATAGTCGGAAACTATGCTTATGTAGCTGATGGGTATGGACTGCAAATCATCGATATCAGCAACCCGACAAACCCCACTCTCAAGGGTAATTATAATACTTCTGGCTATAGCTATGCTATAGATGTACAAATAGTCGGTAACTATGCATATCTAGCTGATTGGTATGGTGGCTTAAAGATTATTGATGTGAGTGAGTTTACCAGTCCACAAACTGTTACTCTTTCTATTTCTCCCAGCAGTGTTAGTGAAGATGGGACAGCTAATATGGCCTATACCTTCACCCGTAGCGGAGTAACCACTAATGCTTTAACGGTTAACTATACAGTCGGGGGGACAGCTACTTTTAGCACAGACTACACCCAAACCGGTGCAGCAACTTTCACCAGTACCACCGGGACAGTGACTTTCGCTGCTAATTCAACCACTGCTAAAGTCACAATAGACCCCACTGCTGACACTATTGTTGAAAACAACGAAACCGTCGCTTTAACTCTTGCTGCGGGGACAGGTTATACAGTAGGGACCACTACCGCAGTGACTGGGACAATTATCTCTGAAGAAACCCCGCCGAGTTTCACCATCACCAATCCGAATACCATTACAATCCCTGATAGTGGAGCAAGTACCCCTTATCCCTCCACCATTAATGTCTCTGGGTTGAGCGGTACGATTAACAGCCTTAAAGTAACCCTAACCAATATCAACCATACCTATCCTGATGACATTGATATTTTACTGGTAGGTCCTACCGGGGCCAAATCTTTATTGATGTCGGATGTAGGTGGTGGGAGTGACTTAAATAATCTCACCTTAACCTTCGACCCCACTGCTGCTAATTTTCTCCCCGACAATAATCAAATTACCAGTGGTAGCTACAAACCTACTGACTTTGAAACCGGTGACTCTTTTAATTCTCCCGCACCGGGTGGTACTTATGGTGTCGATTTTTCTGGATTTAACAACACCAATCCTAATGGTGTCTGGAGTCTTTATGTCATGGATGATGCAGGTGGCGATTCTGGTAGCATCACTGGCGGTTGGTCTTTGACGATTGGTATTGATTCTGCCTTACCAAGTATTACTCTTTCTATTTCTCCCAGTAGTGTTAGTGAAGACGGGACAGCTAATATGGCCTATACCTTCACTCGTAGCGGAGTAACCACTAATGCTTTAACGGTTAACTATACAGTCGGGGGGACAGCGACATTTAGTACAGACTACACCCAAAGCGGTGCAGCAACTTTCACCAGTACCACTGGGACAGTGACTTTCGCTGCTAATGCTACCACTGCTAAAGTCACAATAGACCCCACTGCTGACACAATAGTAGAAAGTAACGAAACTGTTGCTTTAACTCTTGCTGCGGGGACAGGTTATACAGTAGGGACCACTACCGCAGTGACTGGGACGATTAATAATGACGATGTTGCTTTTACCATTGCCGCCGCCAGCAGCAGTCGAACCGAGGGCAACAGTGGCAGCAAAGCCTTTACCTTCACCGTCACTCGTTCTGGCAATACCACGGGAACCAATAACATCACTTGGGCAGTTACTGGCACGGGAACCAATCCCGCCAACGCTGCCGATTTTGTTGGGGGATTGTTACCATCAGGAACCGTGAGTTTTGCCCCGGGAGAAACCAGTAAAGTGATTACTGTTAATGTCCAGGGAGATACAACGGTAGAACCGAACGAAAACTTTACTGTCACCCTCTCCAATCCCACCAACGGAGCTACTCTCGGCACTCCATCTACGGCAACCGTGACTATTGTTGACGACGACGGCTCCGTTCCTTTTTTAGTAGATATCCGTCCCGGTGCCTTTAGCTCCTACCCCAAAAACCTGACAGCAGTGGGCAGTACCCTGTACTTCATCGCCGATGACGACGTTAACGGTTATGAATTATGGAAGAGCGACGGCACGGTAGCTGGTACAGTTGCGGTGGCCGACATCCGCTCCCCCTACTCTCTGACGGCAATGGGCAACACCCTGTTCTTTACCGCTCGTGACGGCCTTAATGGTCAAGAATTATGGAAGAGCAACGGCACAGCGGCCGGTACGGTTTTGGTCAAAGATATTTTTCCCGGTTCCTCTAGCTCCAACCCCAGCCGTCTGACGGCAGTGGGCAGCACCCTGTTCTTCAATGCCAATGACGGGGTTAACGGCTTTGAATTATGGAAGAGCGACGGCACGGCGGCCGGTACGGTTCTGGTCAAAGATATCTGGCCAGGCGGTGGTGTCCCCTGGGGTTCCTCCAACCCCGACAATCTGACGGCGGTGGGCAATACCCTGTTCTTCACTCCCACGGAGAACAATTTTGACGATGAATTATGGAAGAGCGACGGCACGGCGGCCGGTACGGTTCTGGTCAAAGATATCCGCCCTGGTGGCTTACGCTCCGAACCCCGCAATCTAACGGCAGTGGGCAGTACCCTGTACTTCACTGCCGATGACGGCGTTAACGGTACTGAATTATGGAAGAGCGACGGCACGGCGGCCGGCACAGTTCTAGTCAAAGATATCCTCCCCGGTGCCTTTAGCTCCTACCCCGGCAATCTAACAGCAGTGGGCAGTACCCTATTCTTCACTGCCGGTGACGGCGTTAACGGTACTGAATTATGGAAGAGCGACGGCACGGCGGCTGGTACAGTTTTGGTCAGAGATATCCGCCCCGGTTCCTATGGCTCCTATTCCTATAGCTCCTCCCCCCGATATCTAACAGCAGTAGGCAGTACCCTGTACTTCACTGCTAATGACGGCCTTAACGGCTTTGAATTATGGAAAAGCGACGGCACGGCGGCCGGTACGGTTCTGGTGGCCGACATCATCCCCGGTGCCTCTAGCTCCAACCCCGGCAATCTAACGGCAGTGGGCAGTACCCTGTACTTCACTGCCAATGACAACGTTAACGGTAATGAATTATGGAAGAGCGACGGCACGGCGGCCGGTACGGTTCTGGCGGCCGACATCATCCCCGGTGCCTCTGGCTACGGCCCCAGCAGTCTGAAGGTAGTGGGCAATACTTTGTTCTTCACTGCCAATAACGGCGTTAACGGTCAGGAATTGTGGGCCTTAAATGTGGGTGGTCCCACAGTTCCCACCCTCGCTATTGCCGCCACCAATGCCAATCAAACCGAGGGCAATAGTGGCAGTAAAGCCTTTACCTTCACCGTCACTCGTGCGGTTAATACCACGGGAAGCAATAACGTCAGTTGGGCAGTTACCGGCAGCGGCAGCAATCCTGCCAATGCCACGGATTTTGTTGGGGGATTGTTACCCAGTGGGGTAGTGAGTTTTGCCCCGGGAGAAAGCAGTAAGGTGATTACTGTTAACGTTCAGGGGGATACAACGGTAGAACCGGACGAAAACTTTACCGTCACCCTCTCCAATGCCACCAACGGCGCTACTATTACCACCGCTACTGCTATTGGCACTATCCAAAATGATGATGCAGCAGTTCCCACCCTCGCTATTGCCGCCACCAGTGCCAGTCAAACGGAGGGCAACAGTGGCAGTAAAGCCTTTACCTTCACCGTCACTCGTGCGGTTAATACCACGGGAACCAATAACGTCAGTTGGGCAGTTACCGGCACTGGAACCAATCCTGCCAATGCCACGGATTTTGTCGGGTCCGTGTTACCATCAGGAACCGTGAGTTTTGCAGCGGGAGAAACCAGTAAGGTAATTACTGTTAACGTTCAGGGAGATACAACAGTAGAACCGAACGAAAACTTTACCGTTACCCTCTCCAATGCCACCAACGGAGCTACTATCACCACTGCTACTGCCACGGGAACCATTGAAAATGATGATGCAGCAGTTCCCACCCTCGCTATTGCCGCCACCAGTGCCAGTCAAACCGAGGGCAACAGTGGCAGTAAAGCCTTTACCTTCACCGTCACTCGTGCGGTTAATACCACGGGAAGCAATAACGTCAGTTGGGCAGTTACCGGCACGGGAACCAATCCTGCCAATGCCACGGATTTTGTTGGGGGAGTATTACCCAGTGGAGTAGTAAGTTTTGCCGCCGGGGAAACCAGTAAAGTGATTACTGTTAACGTTCAGGGGGATACAACAGTAGAACCGAACGAAAACTTTACCGTTACCCTCTCCAATGCCACCAACGGAGCTACTATCACCACTGCTACTGCCACGGGAACCATTGAAAATGATGATGCAGCAGTTCCCACCCTCACCATTGCCGCCACCAGTGCCAACCAAACCGAGGGCAACAGTGGCAGTAAAGCCTTTACCTTCACCGTCACTCGTTCAGTTAATACCACAGGAACCAATAACGTTAACTGGGCAGTTACCGGCAGCGGAACCAATCCTGCTAATGCCACGGATTTTGTTGGGGGAGTATTACCCAGTGGAGTAGTAAGTTTTGCCGCCGGGGAAACCAGTAAAGTGATTACTGTTAACGTTCAGGGGGATACAACGGTAGAACCGAACGAAAACTTTACCGTTACCCTCTCCAATGCCACCAACGGAGCTACTATCACCACTGCTACTGCCACGGGAACCATTCAAAATGATGACTTTATCGGTACTTCTGGTCCAGACACCCTTGTGGGAACCTCTGGAGCAGATGCCATGACTGGATTAGCCGGAAACGATACTTATACGGTAAATGATGCCGGCGATTTGGTGATTGAA
>NZ_JAPZQJ010000116.1:0-1169 GCF_027530405.1 Microcystis sp. LE19-41.2A
TCGTTAAGTGAGAGACGCAAACGATTGACCAGATCGGCGGAAACAAAACATAATTTGGCAATACGGTTGTTACTATAGCGCGACCATTCCCCGTCCTGCAAGAGCATCAACACCGCCCGCCGTTTATCGGTATGGCTGCGTCTGAGACCGTGATGGGCATTCGCCCCGACCGAGTAGAGGATCGCATCGCGTCTGGTTCCCCGACGGATATCGACGGCGATTGCGGGTAATTCCAAAGACTGGGCGGCCAAGAGCCGGTGAAACCCATCGGCTAACCAATAATCGCTGCCATCCCAGAACACCAACACGGGGGGAAAACGATCGCCAGAACGCATATTCTCGGCATATTCAGCGACGGTGAGTTGATTAATCGTCGCTCTCGGTTGTGTACCGCCGTCGGTACGGATCAGAGCGATGGCCAAATATTCGGGCGCGGGGTCTTCCTGATCAGATTTCGTTAAGTGAGGTTCGGGGATTAGATCGCACGACAGAAAAAACTCGCAGTGAAATAGCCGGTTGTCGGTGGTGAGAATCCAGCCGTTCCCCTTAAACTCTCTGACCTCGAAGGTTTTGCCGGCGGCTTCGGGATGGTTCCCATTTATGGTAACGGTGTCACCAACCTTCAAATCGCACAAGAACGGCTCGTCCTTTAACCTGTTGGGTCGTTCGGGAACGGGAACGAAAGCGTACCAACTAACCCAAACGACCGGCAAACCCACCGACGGGAGGGATAACTGAGCGATAACCCCAACCGTTTGCCGTCGGTAACAACTTGACCCACCGTTAAATTCAGGTAAGCCCGAAGATCGTCCCTGAGATCACTCAGGTATTGCAGATCGGCCTTTTTTCCCACATTCCGCACCCTCAACTGTCACATAAGCTGTCCCCCTCCAGAGACTTGAGTAAAAATACTTAGCTGGTGAAGGTTTTCTCGGTGGCCGTTAGGGGGATCTTGAGACCCCTAATTATGAAAAAATAGGAATTGTTGGAAAACTTAGGCAGTGGGCTGTTCGACCATGAATCAATCAACAGAAATTGAAGTCAAAAATCTAGACCATCTGGGATTAGTAGCCGGAATTATCGATGAAATAGGAATCGTTGAAATTATGGTTCTTCGTTACTTGGTATGGTTCGATAGGGGGGCATAAATCGACTAAATCCTTATCTGG
>NZ_JAPZQJ010000123.1:0-7981 GCF_027530405.1 Microcystis sp. LE19-41.2A
CAGAGGATTAAAGATTAGTTATTGTGACTAACTCTTTTGGTTAGAACAAGATAAACTTGAGAATCTTCGGTCAAATTTATTGACTCAAAATCAGCTATACTTAATTTAAATGAAACAGCCCTACCTTGATAAGGGGGGTGCGGATCACTCCTTGATCCGTAGGGTTGATTCATGAATCAACCCTACCTAATGGGGGTATCTGACAGTTTTTAACAGCTATCCACTTATTATGAATAATGAAACATCTTCAATTATTGACCAAAATGAAAGAGAATACGAAGGTTTAATCGTATCTCTAGAGGCAAATCAAGAGAGATTAAATATATTGATTTGTGTGTGTGATCAGGAAAAATTGCGAGAAGAAATCATCGATCGCTATAGCAAAAAATTAGAACCAGTAATCCCTTGTTATCGGATTGATTTAGATCAAAAAGAACCGAGTTTAAGAGCAGCAATTGCTAGTTTAGTCTCCAGAAAACCAGAGTTATTACAAAGCAAAAACGCTGTGATCACAACCACAGGAGTGGAAAAATTACACTCGATCGAATGGCAACAGGAAAAATCGGAACTAGATAAATTTTTTGGTTATCTGCAATGGACAAGGGAAGGATTGCGAGAATTTCCCTATTCCATTGTTCTTTGGGTAACAAGCACAGTGGAAGTAAATTTACGCAAAAAGTCCCCCGATTTTTGGAGTTGGAGAAAAGGAGTTTTTCGCTTTATTTCTCCTCCAAGTAACTTTTTACCTTGTCAGGAAATTTTACCAATTTTACAATCTTTTGACGAAATTACTATAGATAAAGATATTCCTTTAATCTCTAAGGAAGACTTGTTAGAACTAATCGAGCAAATCGAGGTAAATAAAGGCAAAAAAGAGCCAAGACTAGCGAGTTTATATGCCAGTTTAGCTAAAATTTATAACCTTCGTTTATTATATCGATCACCATTGGTAGATTATCGTCAGGAACAACAGCTTGCGATCGAGTATTATCAAAAGGCGATCGATTTACAAAAAGAGTTAAATCTAGAACTTGATTTAGTTGCGAGTCTCAACTCATTAGCCGGTATTTACTATTGCCTAGGAGAATACCAAAAAGCGATCGAGTTTCATCAACAGTCTTTAGCAATCACACGGGAAATCGGTGATCGGGGGGATGAAGCGAAATCCTACATGGGTTTAGGCACTGTTTACTGTTCCCTAGGAGAATACCAAAAAGCGCTCGAGTTTTATCAACAGTCCTTAGCAATCAAACGGGAAATCGGTGATCGGGGGGGTGAAGCGAATTCCTACATGGGTTTAGGCACTGTTTACACATCCCTAGGAGAATACCAAAAAGCGATCGAGTTTTATCAACAGTCCTTAGCAATCAAACGGGAAATCGGTGATCGGAGGGGTGAAGCGAAATCTTGGTTTAATCTGGGGTTTACCTACTATAAACTCGATCGTATATCGGAAGCGAAAGAAGCATATCTTCAAGCGCGGAAATTATTTCAAGCATTGGGGTTAGCAGGATATGTTCAAAAGTGCGATCAGGCAATTCGGAGATTATAATTAACCAGTTGCGATCATGTAAAAATTTGTTGCTTCCCCCTTGACTTTTGCTTGTTTTAATGCTATGAATTACCAGACTTGATTGCTCATCTCACCCGATTTTAAGCCAAAACTGGTTAAAAACCGCTATAACGTTCCTCTAACCAGGGATCACCTCGTCGATGGTAGCCATTACGTTCCCAGAAACCCGATTGCTCTCGATCGAGAAATTCTAAGCCATTAATCCATTTAGAACTTTTCCACGCGTAGAGATGGGGGACAACTAAGCGCAGCGGACCACCGTGGTCGGGGGGTAAAGGTTGACCAAACAGTTGAAAAGCGAAAAAATTATCCTCGTGCAGGAATTCCTCTAGGGTGAGGTTGGTGGTATAACCCCCGTAACAGTGTTGCATAACGTGGGTAGCTTCTGGCAGCAGGTCAATTAAGGTGATAAAATCCAATACCTTAATTCCCGTCCAAGTCACATCTAATTTTGACCAACGGGTGACACAGTGAAAATCCTTGGTAAATTCCCACTGCGGTAGGGCCATAAAATCCGACCAGTTAAAAATTTTAGTCGTGGCCACCTTTCCCCAAACCTTAAATAACCATTCCTCGGTCTTGATTTGGGGAGTATCCCCGTAGGTAAGCACAGGAAAACCACTAGCGAGATATTGGCCCGGAGGAACTCGGTCTTGATCGGGAGATTCTGGTTTTTTAAAGAATTTGCCTAACATTAGTTGAGACTCGCAACGAAAACCCTAAACAAATCTTAAAATATTAGGGAGCGAAAAGGTTTTCTATACCTCACTCCCCACTATCAAGTTATTACACCGTCCTAGACCTTGAGGACATTTATTCGGTGTTAACAGCGAACTACAGCCAAATTTTTCTGGTAACTGATGACCGATAGGAATATTATTCCTCGTCTTCCCCTTCTTCTTCCTCTTTAGTGGGATAGACAAAGCTGTTAGAACGACCAGAAAGGACAGATTTACCCAAAGATAAGGCTTTTTGCGCTTCCCGATCCGCTTGCTTTCTCCAGTGCGCTCTCCGTTGGTCGCGCTTGGCATTTGAGGTTTTCTTCTTGGGACAAGCCATAGTATTTTAACGATAGTTATAGACTCACAACCTTTCTATTCTACTCCCTATTTCCCTAATCGGCTCGCTAACTTGTCTGATTCCCTTGATCGCTACTGCCCAAAATATTGATAAAACTTAATAATTATCATTGGCTTACCTATTTATGTTTAAAATTCTATATAACTATGTAGTCAAGTAATTTCCATCATGGTAACTACCGTCGAACCCAGAGTTTTAAGTTCACTGATTACTGTTTACTGTTTACTGTTTACTGTTTACTGCTCACTGAAAAATCCCCCACACCCCCACACCCCCACACCCCACACCCCCACTTCCCCAACTCCTTTAATCTTTCCTACGATTTTGGGTATCTCTAAACATAGATAAACAGCTAAGGGATATCTATGTCACTGGAAGAAGGATTAAAATATCTACGCCTAAAGGATTACGCAAGGGCCGTAGAATTACTGGAAGAATATTGCCAACAGTCAGCTAATTTTCATTCTCCCTTATATATTCGAGCTAAAATGGCTCTTGCTCGGGCCTATCGCAGCAATAATCAACGGCAACAAGCGATCGCCCTAGCTCTGGAATTAGAAAATCATCTTGATCAGGAAGTTAGTCAGTGGGCCAAACGATTACTGACAATCTTTAGTGCTGAACAAAAAACCATCGGTATTGCCACTAATGGGGTCAAATTTCGAGCGCTGCCCAAGGCAGCACGAGCAGCACGGGTAAGTGTCCGGTTATCCCGGACTATCCCCGAAAATAGACTTATTTTTGCTAAACTATTGACAATTACGGCTTTTTATGCTATAGCATTTGGTCTTTTTTTTGTAATTACCCGTTTGCTGCTCATCCCTGCGGGGACGGGTGTAATTATTGCCTTGCTCTTGACCGGTTTCTTAGGCGGACTCATCCTTTTTATCGCCCCGAATCTAATTGATTGGACACAAAAACGTCTTTATCGAGTGCGTTGGGTGTCCTTAGCGGAAATTAAACGGTATAGCCCGGAATCGGCGGCGGTAATTGGGCGTGTATGCCGAGAAAAAGGGTTAAAACCGCCAAAACTAGGCATTATCGAAGACGGACAGCCCCTCGCTTTTACCTATGGCTCTCGACGGGGTAATGCTCGCTTAGTAGTTAGCAGAGGTTTATTTACCTATCTCGACGATGAGGAAGTAGCGACGGTATATGCTCATGAATTAGGGCATATTTGGCAGGGAGACTTTGCCCTGATGACTATCTGTGCTAGTTTCGACCATTTAAGCTGTTATCTCGATTCTTTTGCCCAAAATCAAGGTAATAATTTTCAAGACACAGTTTTTCTAGCCCTTCTCTCATCAATTATCACTATTTTTAGGCCAATTATTGTTTTTTGCTGTCTTTATCTGTCTCGTACTAGAGAATACTTCGCCGATCATTTTGCTGCCCAAGTTACTGGTAATCCCAATGCTTTGGCCCGCGCTTTAGTAAAAATTGCCTTTGGTTTAGTCCAAGAAACTGCCCAGTTTAGTCCCCTGTTATTCAGTACAAATGTATTAAATATTGCCCTGGAGCAGGATGCGATCATTACCGGTAACGTTTATGGTATCGCATTGGAGTCTCGCCGGATCGGACAGAGTTTTCTCTGGGATATATATAATCCTTGGGCAAAATGGTTAGAGTTGCAATCTAATCATCCCCTGACTGGTAAAAGGATTGGCGCTTTAGCCAACTATGCCGGACAGATGGATTTAGATATAGAATTTAGTCTGGGGGAAATATTACGGCAAGAAATAGAATTAGATCGCAAGAAACTCTATCAAAACTTTTTTCTGCGACTATGTTTATATTATGCTTGGGGACTAGGCTTTATTATTGGGGTTGTCATCGCTGGGTTTCTTGGTCTGAAATTTAGCTCTTGGGCTGCATTGGGGCTAATTTTAGTCGCTGGGGGTTTGGGTATAATTATCAATCGATTAGCTAGTTATCCTCGTCTCAAAAATGCTAGTTTCAGCGATATTTTTTCTTTAACCGATAATCCTTGCAGTCATCCCCTCCCAGCTATCCCCGTCCGACTCCGCGGTGAGTTAATTGCTCAAGGAAAGAATTTCTTTCTTAAAGATAGCACTGGCATAATTCCCCTCGCTCCTAACTATCGTTTTGGTTTTTGGCATAAAATCAGGACTACTAACCCCCCCATGGCAGCAATAAACAATACATCTGTACAAGTTCTCGGTTGGTTTCGTCGCGATTTATCTCCTCGTCTGGAATGGAGTCAAATAACTCACTCTGGCGGAAATATTCGGTTTTATCCCCGTTTTTGGCCTTTGGTTAGCGGTTTTGGCTTATTAGTCTCCGGTTTAATTATCGCAGTCACATTTTAAGCATCGCAAAAAACTGCCACTTCATCCCTTTTCTAGTTTTAGGTACTTGCTTGGATAGTACCCAATCTTTGAGCGGCAATCCCTAAAATCCTCAAGTCTCAGACCATGAAAACTATTGATAACTATTGATAAAACTTAATAATTATCATTGGCTTACCTATTTATGTTTAAAATCCTATATAGCTATGTAGTCAAGTAATTTCCATCATGGTCACTACCGTTGAACCCCCCTCCCAGAAAAAAGCTGTTCTGCGCGAAACTATCCTCACTCCTCGTTTCTATACCACCGATTTTGAGGCCGCCGCTAATTTTGACCTTTCTTTGCAAGAAACCGAAATCAAAGCGATGTTAGAGGAGATGCGGACCGATTACAACCGGCATCACTTTGAACGTCAGCAAGAATTTGAGAACTATCAAGATAATCTCGATGAAAAAACGAGAAATGCCTTTATAGATTACCTAGAACGCTCCTGTATCTCCGAATTTTCTGGCTTTTTGTTATTTAAGGAACTGTCACGACAACTAAAAAGCCGTAATCCCTTGTTAGGGGAGATATTTCATCTTATGGCTAGAGATGAGGCGCGCCATGCAGGATTTCTCAATAAAGCCATTGCTGACTTTAATATTTCCCTCGATTTAGCCAAAATTACCAAAACCCGTACCTACACCTTTTTTCCCCTTGAATGGGTGTTATATACGGTCTATCTCTCCGAAAAAATCGGTTATTGGCGTTATATACTCATTTATCGTCATTTAGAAGAACATCCAGAGTATAAATTTAATCCTCTCTTTAATTACTTCGAGAGTTGGTGTCAGGACGAAAATCGCCACGGAGATATCTTTAAAACCTTACTGCGCGCTCAACCGCAATTGTGGAATAATTGGCGATCGAGATTATGGAGCCGTTTTTTCCTGCTTTCCGTCTTTGCTACCCATAGTTTAACTGTACGGGAACGCTCAGACTTTTATGATGCTTTAGGAATGGATGCGATCGCTTTTGATCAAGAGGTAATTCGTCAGACTAATAATACCTCCGCTCGCGCTTTTCCAACTATTTTAAATGTGGACCATCCCCAATTTTTCCCCCGTTTAAACCGTTGTGCCGAACGTAATTTACAATTAAAAGCGATCGATGAAAGTAGCGTTCCCCAATGGCTAAAAACAATGCGTAAGTTACCCTTACAGTTAGGTATGGTCGGGGATCTCCTGCGATTGTATCTGATTAAACCCATAGATGCAGAAGCCACCAGAGAAATGGTACTTTAATCAGTGATCAGTGATCAGTTATCAGTTCACTGAGTTTGAGGTTTGAAGACGAGCGCAAAAAGAGTTAATCATGGAAAGTTTTTCTCGAAGAATTTTTGAGCGGCTGGCGGGATTTGCTGAAACTGACTCGGACAGGGAAGTGTACCTCAATGCCTTGGGCAGTGGAAACCCGGTCGAGAAAGAACAAGATCGCTATGAGTGCCTCTTGCACCAGCTTAAACAGGGCGATTATTCGGCTGCTCTCAAAGCCTACCTTCAGCTTCTAGCGATCGCTGATGAGGGCATTCAACAACAACTGGTCGAGATTGTGCGAGAGCGGGTTTACTCATCGGCTACTGATGAACTGTTGCGAACTGAGCTGCTCGCTTACTTCAAGCCGCCACGAATCCTTGATTTTGAGGATGTACGAGTGCTTCTGGCTTCATGCCCTGATTGGTTCACCTCAAAAAACCTAGCACGGGCGCGGGCGGTCCAAGAACTGGTCGCTCAACGATGTGATGAAGAGTTGTTTAGAACGCTGATGATAGAAGCCTTAAGAGAATTAAACCACCAGACTCGTTCCTTCAACGCTGCTTATGCGTTGCTAGAGGCACTCAAAAAACCTGTTTGCGCTCTCGCCGTAGTACGACTCATGCCTTCGCTTCAGGACCAGACGACTCTTCAAGAGGTCTTCAAGAGAATTCTGGCAGCAGAACGCCAAGGAATTGACCCTTGGGAGAAACTTCCCATCGCTCTTGTTGAGCAGCAATGTCCTCTGACCTCTGCACTTGTTGGGGAGCTCCTAGCGGTGGGAGCAGAGGGTGAAATAGGCAGTCTTATTACCATGTTACTGGCTTCCGCCGCCGAGCCGACAATTGTTGTCCATCTTGTCCAAGAAGCCTGTCAAGAAGATTAAAGTATTAGACGAGAAAATCGAGGGATTAACGGTACGGGTTGGTTATCAGGAATTTACCAACCGGGGGATTCTGATAGCTTTGGTGGTTGCTGTCCTGGGAGGTGCCGCTAAACTTTTTGGTTTTTTCCCCAATCCCTAGAAGTTACCCCCGATACTTAAACCTAACCTGAAATGGAGAATTAGGGTTTTGGGGAATTAGGGTTTTGGGGATTTTGGGGTGTTCAGCAGCCATTTATCGGCATTATTAGTCATGATGACAATCAGTCCTAAAACCTTATTATACTGACCATAAAGTTTTCTACCAGTCTCAATATCTAAATATTGGCATTTAACAGCAAATTTTAACCATACTTGGCTTTCTGCTGCTTCTGCTTCCGCATCATTTAATCTCAGCAAAAATGAACCCTTATATCGTCTTCTACGCCATGCCTCTGCTAAATTAGCACAGACAGAACGAGAAGAACGTCGAATTTGGTCAATTAATGAATATTTTTCCGACCCGGGAAACTTTTTAGACAGTTCAAAGATTTCCATAGCCAGATTAAAGGCGATTTGATAAACTTCTAGGTCTTCATGGGTGTTCAGCAATTTCTTCGGTTTTTGCACCATAATTCCCCTTTCCTGACTGATGATTCTCACTTTCCCTTATATATACCTCTTGTCAAACCTAAATTCAGGAAAATCCCCATTCCCCCACATCCCCAACACCCCCCAAACCCCCCCCCCCCCAAGACCCCCCCCCCCCCACAACACCCCCCCCCCACACCCCCAAAAAAAATTTAAAAACAGGGTTAAATTTTATTAAAAAAGGGGGTGATTTTTTTAAAAAAAAAAAAA
>NZ_JAPZQJ010000448.1:0-1187 GCF_027530405.1 Microcystis sp. LE19-41.2A
AATGGCTTTTAAATGTTGATCTAGTTGTTCTTTTTGGTCTGTATTCATGATTCTACCGTTTAATTGTTTCTCTTTATTTTGCCTTAGCTAACGTTTTTAGTCTCTAAGCATTTATACTTATGGCAAAATTGGGATGCTCCCGCTATAATAAATTTAAGCCTAGGGCAGAAAAGTTGGGCTTGTCCTTTTCCCTAACCATAAACAGAAACAATCCAACGCCCCCAAGTAATTGACCGATTAATTTTCGGAAAGTGGGGTGTGTGTGGTGATGAAGACAACACAAGTAAGTTCCGATTTATCTAGTACAGATATGCCATCTCTAGAAGATTCTTTGAGTTTTGATGGAGCCTTCCCAATCACCTTTGATTTAACAGGTTCCGACGATTTAACTGTATCGAGGGAAACGCCTCCCTTAGGAGTCCTGAACTCTAAGCCCTCCCCCTCTACAGTCTCCTCTGAGGCCCCCACGGTTTCAGCTTCCCCTGCTGCTACGGGTCAAGTGGTCTTTCCCGCTTCCCTCAGTATGAACTCTTCTGGTTATCCCACCAGTCCAGCGTCGAGTCCTGCCTCTGTACCCACCGCTGCCGCCGTCACCACCAGTCCAGCGTCGGGTCCTGCCTCTGTACCCACTACCGCCCCCGTCACCTCAGAGCTAAGACTGGCAGCAACTAGCACCCTTGCCCCCCATGTTTCCAATAAACTCATTGTCAAGTTCAAGAAGGGGATCGCCAGCGCCGAAGTTGCTCAGTTTAAGTCCCTCTTTGGTGCTGTCAGCACCCAGACGATTAAACTGACGGGGGCAGAGATTTGGAAGTTATCCGGGTCGCTCTCTGTGGAGAAGATTCTAAAACAATATCGCTCCCATCCGATTTTTGAATACATTGAACCCGACTATATTGTAACAAAAGGCACAATTAGTCCCCAAGCGACATTCCCCAATGACCCCAGTTTTAATCAACTTTGGGGACTGCATAACACCGGACAAAGTGGCGGTACTCCCGATGCCGATATTGATGCCCCTGAAGCCTGGGATATTCAAAAAGGCAATCCTAATTTAGTGATTGGGGTTATTGATACGGGGGTGGACTACAATCACCAAGACCTAGTTGGCAACATCTGGACAAACCCGGGGGAAATTGCCGGAGATGGCATTGACAACGATGGCAATGGCTACATTGATGACATTC
>NZ_JAPZQJ010000202.1:0-2952 GCF_027530405.1 Microcystis sp. LE19-41.2A
CGAGGGTTCCCTTTGTCGTCCGATACTGTCCCGTTTCGGCAACATATCCCGCGGCCACCACTTCTAAACCGATCCTGTCTTGATTGGGGGTAAACTCCGCGATGGTGGCGATCGGATAATCCCGGGTATCGCTAAACTCCACTAGGGCCAGATCCTTATCTTTTAAAAGGGAATTCGGCGCGATCAAGGCTGTGCGGGTTTGGCCGTCGTGGGTTTGGATCTGTAGGGTTTTCGCGCCGCGGATAACGTGAGCGTTGGTCAAAACGAGATATATACTGCCTTTTTTCCCGATAATGATTCCCGATCCCCGATTTATCTCGCTAGTAATCTTAACAGTGACTTGACGGATCGATCGCTCGATCTGCGCGTTTGGGCTGTCTTCCGCCACGATCGCCGGAGCAGAGAAAGGGGATAGCGCTTTAACCGGTACGACGGGCAGAAGTAGGAGGCTTAGGAGTAGGGGAAAGGGTTTCAACATGGTTATTATGGGGAAATTCGGGGTAAAACAGCGAAAATTCTAGCGGGTGGGAACGCAATTATTTTGCGGGCCAGCAGATCTCGTACCACAGGGCGCGTCGCGATCGGCGAGTGGTGCTTTGGCGAAAAACTCCGTCATCGAGATATAGGTTTTATCTCCGGAATTCTGGAGGAGCATATCCGAGCTTTTCCCCTCTAGGATGTCCATGAGTTGTTGCAAGACTAAATCTGGATTATCGTGGGGTTTAAGGGTAAAAAGTTGGCTATTACCATCGCAGGGATCGCCGGATCGTGAAACGCTGCAGATGATCGGGTATCCTTTCGCCCGGCCGGTGGTGAGATAGTTAAAACGCCCTTGATTATATGCTTCCTGGAATTTTTTCGTGACTTCCTCGCAACGAACCGGGGAACGTTTGGAGAAATATTCCGATTTCCAGCCGATAATCCGCACATTGCCGCTTCTTTGGGGAATCCAAGCGAGGGTAGCGGGTATTTTTCCTCCCGATGCGCGATCGAACACCTCTTTACAGAAGAAGGTGACGCCATTCGGGGTGGTCGATTGGCTGAAACCGGGGGCGATACCACCGAGGAGGACAGTGGCGAGGAGGCCGACGCAAGCGAGACGGTGGGAAATATATCTAGAGTTCATAGGGATAGTTCCTCAGAAAATAGGGATTAGAATCGTGATTAGGGTCAAAATGGGATTATTTAAGGGTTAGCGGCGGCGTTGAGGGTGTAGCGACCCGATTCACCCCCTTCGCGAGAGGTAGCCACTAGGATATAAACTCCATCGGCGGGTAATTCGGTTACGAGTCGAGCGTTAAAATCCCCGGGGGCGCGATCGACACGCTGGTTACTACGGGCGACCTGTGGGTATTTTGTCCCCTCGGAAGATTGGAGAACGCGATAGAGGACAAGATAGGGAGCGATCTCGTTGCTGTTCATATCCAGAACGATTTTCTGTCCGGCACGACCCTCGAACCCGTAATATTGCTCGTTTTGGTCTTTGGTCAAGTTGCCTTGAACGGTCTGACCGTTAAGAGGGAGGGCGAGTAACTGTATCCGATCGTCCTGTCCTAATGTTGAGACGGTGGAGACATCGCCTGTTTTAACTGCGGTGAGGAAAGCTTGCAGGCGATCGAGGGAAACGGCGAAATTAATGCCGCTCTGGGTAAGGCCGATCGGGTTTCCCGCACCGTCGTAAACGTAACTCCCGATATCGCCTGCGACGTTAACCCCCACCACTTCCCCCCGTGAATTCAAAAGCGGCCCGCCGGAATTGCCTTTGTTGATATTAGCGTTGTGTTGCACAATGCCTTTTTCGGGGTCGAGACGGCTGATAATGCCCTGGGTGAGGGTGTTTTGATAGTCCTCGTTTAAGGGTGTGCCGATGACGAAAACGCTTTCGCCGACTTTGGCGGAGTTCGGACGGGCCAGGGGAAGATAGGGCAGGTTTTGGCGGTTATAAATCCGCAGGACGGCCAGATCCACGCCATTTTTAGCGAAGCCGATCACGTCTGCCGAGGCCTGCTGTCCGTTGGAAAATTTCACCGTCACCACCCGGGGTCCGTCCGCAACAACGTGGGCGTTGGTAATGATGATACCGTCAGGACTGACGAGAAAGCCGCTACCGTGGCCGCTGCCATTTTTGACGGTGACGACGGCGGGGCTGGCTTTCTGATAGACTCTAGAAGCGGTCTGCTCCTGCGCGAGGAGGGGTGGAACGTTTTCCATCAGGAAGCCTCCGGGTTGAACGAGTAGGCCAGTGGTGGCCAGTAGCACCGATAGGGTGAAAGTAATTGGTTTCATCGGATTGGCTCCTCTTTAGTCGAGGGATACTTGCAAGGATGTTATCGTTGGTTTTTTCCCAATTATGCGATTAAGTTTTAAGTCTTCAGGTTGCTTTTTTCACAAAAGTTTAGAGGGGGAGAGCGATCGCTCTCCCTTGCAACTTACGCACCTATCTGCCGTAGTGCTTCTATGGCGCTGTTGTACATTTCTGTGTTTCCCTGCTGGCGAAATAATTCGGCGGCCGTTGTTAGATCGGCGATCGCATTTTGTCTCTGGTTAAATGCGAGATGGACGTATCCGCGGAAATGGTAAGCGTAGGCAGCGCGGGGGTTTAGTCGGATCGCGGTGTTCAGGTCTTGAAACGCCGGCCGCCATTGTTCGCGAATCGTGTAAATCATGCCCCGACCGAGGTAAGCTTCGGTATAGTTCGGATCGAGTTCGAGCGCTCTGGTGAATTGAGCGAGGGCGAGATCATCGAAAATTTGGGTCTGAAACCCCGCCGTTTTACGGCGGCTTTGCTGTTAAATATTAGCACATTTACGAAATATATGCTAAAATATGAGACATGGAAAAAGCCTATTCTTACCGATTTTACCCGACACCAGAACAAGAGTCGCTATTGCGGCGCACATTGGGCTGTGTAAGATTAGTTTACAACAAAGCTCTCCACGAACGAACACAAGC
>NZ_JAPZQJ010000633.1:0-1313 GCF_027530405.1 Microcystis sp. LE19-41.2A
TTAGGGCTTGCTGAATAATGGTAAAACCCTTTTAAAATAAAGCTTTTGACCTGTTAAAGTCCGATGTTCATGCTGCGAAAATAGGATTGGGACTTTCAAAAACCTTGCATTATCCTTCTTGTAGTACATCGCTTGGTACAAAAAACAAGGGCAACAAAGCCTGAAACGACCGGCTCCTGACGACCGGCTACTGACTCCTACCCCCAGGAAAAACTTTTTCAGCAGACCCTATTTATTCTTCCGACACCCCACACCCCACACCCTACACCCCACACCCCACACCCTGCCCCCAGGAAAAGCTTTTTGCCGCAAACCTAATGATCAATCCGAATCTGGCCAAAGCAGCCGGACAGCAAGCAGCGCAAAACCAATGGCCGCTATCGCTTTTAATATCTTAGCGGGGAATAACTGCGCCATACTGCCGCCCGCAAGGACTCCTAAGAAACTGGTCAGGATTAAGGCGGTAATTGAGCCAAAAAAGACGGCTTTGGGTGATTTGGAACTGCCACCGAGAGCGATCGCTACTAATTGACTTTTATCGCCGATTTCTGCCAAAAAAACCGTGATAAATGTCAGTCCGAATAATTGCCAATTCATAAATTCTAGGGAGATGGGTGATGGGGAGGTGGGGAAGTGGGGAAGTGGGGAAGTGGGGAAGTGGGGAAGTGGGGAAGTGGGGTGTGGGGTGTGGGGTGTGGGGTGTGGGGTGTCGGAAGAATAAATAGAAATAATCTCCTGTCTCCTGTCTCCTATCTCCTGACTCCTGACTCTTGATCACTGATTGCTTAGAGAATATCGCCGATCAGTAAACCAGTGATCAAAAGGAGAAGGATAGCGACACCGATATCTAAAGTTTTGGGGGAAAGACGACGAGCAATCCAATAACCGATCAGGACACCGAGGAGACTGGTAGCGATTAAAGCGCTGGCTGCCCCGGCAAAAACCACCCAGGGGGATTGGGATTCGGCGCTGATGAGAAGGGTGGCTAATTGGGTTTTATCGCCGATTTCAGCAAAAAATATGGTTAGGAAGGTGGAACTAAACACCGTCCAAAAACTCCAAGAAGGTGGCTGATCTGGGTTTTTCTCGGTTGACGCGATCGATTTGCTATCACTCATCGGCTAATTTCACAGTATCGGGTTATAATTAAATTTAAAATGGATTTTAAGTTTGATCCCCCCTGCCCCCCTTGATAAGGGGGGTGCCGATAGGTGCGGGGATCTGATAACTTTTAACGCCTACCTACTTAGGGTTAGCTGAATAAATCTTAAAACCTTGTTGGGTAAGACTTTTAGACCTTTTGTCAATCAAAA
>NZ_JAPZQJ010000403.1:0-1422 GCF_027530405.1 Microcystis sp. LE19-41.2A
CCCCCCTTATCAAGGGGGGCAGGGGGGATCGGCACCCCCCTTATCAAGGGGGGCAGGGGGGATCGGCACCCCCCTTATCAAGGGGGGCAGGGGGGATCGAACCTAAAATCCATTTTTAATTTAATTATAACCAGCTACTTAACTATTAAGATAACTGCTGTATTACCAGTCGCTTTCAACGGGGATAGTTAATTTCTGGCGAAGAACCAAAGTCACTCAACCGCAGAACCTCAAGGTTGTATAATCTTTAAGAGTTATTAAGCTTTGTATCAGTTTGCTCGGCAGCATTTAATGAATATACTTTTGGTGACATCATCTTTAGGTTTACTCCTAGCGATCGCTATCGTCGTCTATTTTGTTTCCTCTCGCAAGTACCAATCGTCGGACTCGGTGGCCAATTCCTACGACCAATGGACCGAAGACGGGATTTTAGAATATTATTGGGGCGAACACATCCATTTAGGTCACTACGGTTCCCCACCAGAAAAAAAAGACTTTCTACAGGCAAAAGCCGACTTTGTGGCGGAAATGGTCTCTTGGGGAGGTTTGGATAAACTACCCGCCGGTGTAACTCTCCTCGATGTCGGTTGTGGTATTGGTGGCAGCAGTCGCATTCTCGCGCGCGACTACGGATTTGCCGTTACCGGTATCACCATTAGCCCCAAACAAGTGGCACGGGCCAAAGAACTAACACCCCCAGATTTAAATGCTCGCTTTTTGGTCGATGATGCCATGGCCCTTTCTTTTCCCGACGAGAGTTTTGATGTAGTCTGGTCAATTGAAGCCGGTCCCCATATGCCGGACAAAGCCGTTTTTGCTCAGGAATTACTGCGAGTTCTTAAGCCGGGGGGAGTCCTAGTGGTAGCGGACTGGAATCAGCGAGATGACCGTCAAAAACCGCTCAATTTCTGGGAAAGTCCTGTAATGCGCCAACTTTTGGATCAGTGGTCCCACCCCGCTTTTGCCAGTATCGAAGGTTTTGCCGAACAGTTAGCGGCCACGGGATTGGTGGATGGGGAAGTGATGACTGCTGACTGGACAACAGCCACTCTACCCTCTTGGATTGATACCATTTGGCAAGGGGTGATTCGTCCCCAAGGTTGGTGGCAATTTGGTCTGACTGGGTTGGTTAAATCCGTCCGAGAAGTGCCGACAATTCTGCTGATGCGTTTGGCCTTTGGTACGGGTTTATGTCGTTTTGGGATGTTCCGCGCTGTTCGCGCTCAATCCCATCTGCAAGCAAGTCAGCAAGAGTCTCTCACCTCAGTTATCTAGCTGGTTATAATTAGGGTCTGCTGAAAAAGTTTGTTGGTGGGGGCAGGGTGTGGGGTGTGGGGTGTGGGGTGTAGGGTTTTACCGATTTTGAGGTAGTCAGTTACCTAATTTTCAGGGAAAAAGTACCTGAATTTTACCCCCGATCCC
>NZ_JAPZQJ010000625.1:0-1477 GCF_027530405.1 Microcystis sp. LE19-41.2A
AATTTGGTTGGCAATCTTACCGATGTCGTTTTTGACCGCGCTGCCCTGAGATCAGCGCTCGACAAAAGCTCACGCCGAGATCCGAACGGTGCGTTCATCCGGCGATGACTGGGTTTTTTAAGCGGTTGCTTACCCGGCCCCCTATTCTTAATAGCATACATCATATAAAGTCGCCCTAAAAGAGCGAGGCTTTAAACCCAATTTTTCGGTAAGTTTTGACGAAATATTGGGTGAGGATGTGTAAATCCGATGTGAATCCCTAGTCAGGGAGAATAATGTAAAGATTTATTAAATTGTAGCGTAGGATACTGTGCGGGGGGTAGAGTGTATTTTTGTTTTCAATAGTTAGGGAGAGATTAAGTTAAGATTTGTGACAAGATCGAGACAAACCAGAATTAATAGTTCCAGTGGTTCAGGGAGATGAACTGATTAGCAAGGGGGACGTTAGCAGTTTCGAGATTGGCGATTGCCTTGACAATTGCCTTGAAGCCCATATTTTTTAAGAGGTTAGCGTTACGGTAAACCGCGAAGATCCCCGAATGGTTTGGATTCGCTTGGTGCAACTCTTCAAAGTCATCGCAGTTATGAGTTAGCAGAATCCGATTTTCCTGTATAGCATAGTCAAGTACGACATTATCTGTGCAGCCAGCCAAACCAATTTCATTGATCGTCAGTACGTCATGACCGGCAGCCGTAAGTAACTTAACCAGAAGTTGGGCTTGCGAGTCCTCATCAAGCAATAATCTTAGACTCAACACTAATCCCCTTTGCTTCCAGACGGTGGCGTTCTTCTTCTGCTTCTTGCTTGAGTAGCTGCTGATTCCTCTCGCAATAGTCAATTGCTTCATAGATGGCAGCCAGGGGTAACTCCCAATTAAGGGCTGCTTCTTGAGGAGTCATGTCATTGACAATCATATCTGACCAGACATCAAAAGCTTTCAGCCTCCTGCCTTGAAAACAAAGCTGTTGTCGCCAGGAATGAGGACGTTTCTCTAAATACTGCCATTGAGTTTTCGCTACGTTGGTAGTCATGCTGATGCCTTGATG
The DNA here is from genome assembly GCF_027530405.1 of Microcystis sp. LE19-41.2A. Lineage (NCBI taxonomy): Bacteria > Bacillati > Cyanobacteriota > Cyanophyceae > Chroococcales > Microcystaceae > Microcystis > Microcystis sp. LE19-41.2A. Next base: position 1,048 of record NZ_JAPZQJ010000625.1, read on the forward strand.
AAAGCTGGTATCCCTAGTTTATCCGATTAAAACAGGGGAAACCACCTGAGACTCCTTCCCCTGTGAATCCCTAGTCAGGGAGAAGAATGTAAAGATTTATTAAATTGTAGCGTAGGATACTTTTCGGGGGGGTAGTGTGTATTGTTGTTTTCAATCGCCTTTGGGGTTGGGTGGGGGGGGGAGCCTCTCACCTTTGTAACCCCTAAATCAGGTTTTTATGTCAAGCTATTTTGAAAGCCTTGCTAGAAACCAGTTTTATGGATAACTGGACTTCCCCCATACAGAAATACTAAAAAATCAACGAAACCCTTACTGCATGGGGCTTCTCAGAAAAAATTGAAAAGACGCTACTGGGTACATTTTCCCCTTGAAAATGGCTGTACCGTTGACTGTATCTGGAGTAGAGCGATTCCGTAGAGTTGGCTGTATA
>NZ_JAPZQJ010000327.1:0-3954 GCF_027530405.1 Microcystis sp. LE19-41.2A
TAAATCCTTATCTGGCAAGAGACTTAATTGATTAGTTCGCTCTAGATAAGAAATAATTGACAAAAATCGCTAAATGCCTTTCTATATAAGGGTTCCATCCCTTATAACCCCCGTCCATTGCATAACACAAACCGAAGAGCCTTAAATATAAGATGAACGTAGGTTGGGTTGAAGCATGAAACCCAACGCCCGCTAATGTTACGCTACCGCTAACCCATCCTACAAATAATTGTGCCTCCCTACTTACTGGGAGTTAGGAGTGAAATTTCAATTATCTAATATTCAGGAGATTAAGAAAGTGGTATCAACGAAAAAAACGGCTTTAATTTACTGTGAAAATCAGTTTGGACGTGTGGACGGAAAAACGGCAGCTGGCTTGATCAGACAATCAGAAATATATACAATTGTTGGAGTGCTGGATAGTTCCTTAGCGGGAAAAGATGCGGGAGAAGCATTAGGAGACAAAAAAAATCATATTCCCATTTTTGCCAATTTACAAACAGCCTTAGAAAAACTTAGAGATGTTCCCAATTGTTATATCTACGGCAAAGCACCCTTAGAAGCGTTTATTCCCCCCCTAGAAAGGCTGCTAATTTTAGAAGCAATGGCACAAGGAATGGAGATTATTAATGGTTTGCATCAATTCTTCTCCGAGGATTTAGAATTTAGGGAGCAAGCTAGTCAGTATGGTGTGCAAATTACAGACATTCGTAAACCACCACAATTAGCTGATCTTCATGTATTTACTGGGCAAATTTCCCAAGTAAATATACCCGTTATTGCCTTTTTAGGAACCGATTGTGCTTGCGGAAAAATGACCACTGCGGTGGCAGTTAATCAAACTCTCCAAGGCTTGGGTATTAAGTCTGTCTTAGTCGCTACTGGACAAACTAGCTTGATGCAGGGAGCAAAATATGGGGTTTCGATCGATGCTTTGGTTTCTCAATTTGTCATCGGTGAAATTGAAAATGCTGTGGTTCAAGCTTTTGAGCAAGAAAAACCCGATATTATTTTAGTGGAAGGACAAAGTTCTCTGAGTCATCCTGCTTTTATGAGTTCCCTGGGAATTTTGAAAGGAAGTAGGCCCGATGGGATTATTTTACAACATCCCCCAGCCCGAAAATTTCGCTGTGATTTTCCTCATTTAGCCATGCCAAAATTACAGGAAGAAATTTCACTAATTGAGGCAATTTCTCCCGCTAAAGTTATCGCTATTGCGATTAATCACGAAAATCTCACCACGGCAGCCACTGAGCGTATTATTGCCAAATATGAGCGAGATTTTCAGTTACCGACTACTGATGTTTTGTTACACGGATGTGAGAAATTAGTCCAAGCTTTATGCGATCGCTTTCCGAAATTAAACCGGAAAATCAAAGGGGAAATTTTAGCTGCAATTCCCGCAATTGGGAGCAAATAGGCTGATGAAAGACCTTTTACCCAGAATCGAGATTTCTCTCCCGAAAATACGCCATAATGCTCGTTTACTCTGCCAATTCTACGGTAGCAAGGGACTTTCTGTGATGGGAGTTTCCAAAGCGATTTTGGGTGATCCCTCGATCGCCTTGGCGATGATTCAAGGTGGAGTCAACTTTATCGCTGACTCTCGAATCGAAAATATTCTCAAAATGAAACAAGCAGGAATAGTGACAACTTTTGTTCTGTTGCGTACTGCCTTGAGTCAAGCAGAATCAGTGGTTAACATTGCAGATATCAGCTTAAATACCGAATTAGCAACAATTCAGGAACTTTCCTATTATGCTCAAGAAAAGCAAAAAATACACCGCATTATTATCATGACGGAGTTAGGGGATTTACGCGAAGGTGTACTGCCGAAAGATCTGGTCAAGTTCATCAAAAAGACCCTCGCTTTTCCCTTTATCAAAATTATTGGACTGGGTTGTAATTTGGCTTGTTATGGAGGTATTAAACCTGATAGCCATAATATGAGCAAATTATCTGTGTTAACAGATACAATTGAGCAGGAATTTTTAATAAAATTACCGATTATTTCAGGAGGCAATTCTGCTAACTATCAATGGTATCAAAAAAGTAGCGAAGTTGGTCGGATTAATAATCTGCGTTTAGGAGAATCAATTTTATTAGGTTGTGAAACAGTTAATCGACAAGTGATACCTGGCTTATATACCGATGCTTTTCGGTTAATTGCTGAAGTAATCGAATCCAAAGATAAACCATCTCTACCCTCTGGAGAAATTGGTCGAGATGCTTTTGGTAATGTTCCCAGCTTTATCGACCAAGGCATTCACCGTCGAGTTATTATTGCATTAGGAAGACAGGATATTCTTATCTCTGGATTACAAACAAGTCAGGAGATAAAAATATTAGGTTCTAGTAGCGATCATCTAGTTCTTGATAGTCATAACAAGAGGTTAAAAGTAGGAAGCGAAGTCAGTTTTAATCTTGATTACGGAGGACTTTTAACAGCCATGACTTCTCCTTTTATTACTAAAAGTTATGCTCTCAATGCAGTAGCACAACTGTCTTGATCGATGAATAAATAGGGTTTGCGGCAAAAAGTTTTTCGGTGGTGGCTGGGTGTGGGGTGTGGGGTGTGGGGTGTGGGGTTTTACCAGTTTTGAGGTGGTCAACTACCTAATTTTCAGGGAAAAAGTACCTGAATTTTCCCCCGATCCCCGCAATGGCTGGCACTTTTTGAGGGGAAAAAAGTCCAAAAGTCTTATCCAACAAGGTTTTTAGATTTATTCAGCAGACCCTAAATAGGTTTTTCCTCTGATTTTTCACCTCTACCCGCATCGATCCCGAATGCGGGTTTTTTGACAAATTGCCGAAAGCTAAGGGCCAAATCAGGAAGATTTAGTAAATTCTAGACCGTTTTCGCTACCGTAACGCTCCATAAAACGCATAAAACGATCCCACTCTGCGGGAGAATTGAAAATAACCGTAGCTTCGATCGCCGTGGGTTTACCGTTGATAAATTTGCCTTTTACTTCCCTGGTGACTATTTCCCCCTCCTCATCAATGAGATACATCCCCGTGATTTCCTCGGTTTGTTGATCTCCGAGGATAGTCGGTTGATCAAAATAAAATTTTGCCGATCCCTTTTCTCCCGTTTTAGTGCGACTTAAGCGGATATCGGGAACAACAGGTTCTTTTAACCCCTTGGAAAACTGAATTTCTGCCATTACTTTTCTTTATCCTTGTCATGAAATACACATTTCTAGATCATCTCACACCAAGTCGCAAGTAAAAAGCAGATGGGACAGCATAAGCTCAAAATATCAATACCAATATCATTTTTCCTTATTCGTAGCAGGCCTATCCATTAGTCATACTAAATCCTATTTAAAAGGTATAGGAGAGTGGGGAGTGGGGAGCAGGGAGCGGGGAGCAGGGAAAAAGTACCTGAATTTCCCCCTGATCACTCCCATATCTGGTACTTTTGGATTTCAAAAAAGTCTAAAAGTCTTATCCAGCAAAGTTTTTAGATTTATTCAGCCAGCCCTAATTGTACCAAATCTGGGTATTAAAAACTGATTATTTATTCCCCCTTTTGCATGAGTGCCTCTTGCATGAGTGCCTCTCCTCATAAGTAACCTATACTCAACGGATTTAGTATTACGCGTGTTTTAGCTTACTTGTGTCCTTAAATACTTCTTTTACTGCGTCAAATCACACAAGTCTTTGTATAAAAGTTGTACGATCATAGTCGGACTAAATTAAATTGTTGCCATTGTTCCCGCTTCTGATCTAGACTAGGTTGAGATTTGTCAAAGCTAATTGCAAAAGTAATCTTTTACAGCCCATGTTTTTTAAGTCTGTTAGCACGCTATAGACCTCTTGCAAAAATCAAAAATCTTCCTTTAGGTGAGGAGTCTCCGAGCCAGTAGTCAGTAGTCAGGAGAATTAAGAATGAGCATTAATCAATTAAATGCTCTATTTGGTTATTTTATGCAATTTTATGCTTATTTT
>NZ_JAPZQJ010000007.1:0-3219 GCF_027530405.1 Microcystis sp. LE19-41.2A
ATTAATCCTGATTAGCGTCAGTCAAAAACTACTTAACCGTCTTCTCCGTCAAAAATGGCAACTGCTGCCGATGACGGAACTTTAACGAAGACAGGAGACAGGAGACAGGAGACAGGAGACAGGAGACGGGAGACGGGAGACAGCTATCAGGGATCAGATTTGAGTTTTTAGTTCACTGTTTACTGATCACAGCAAAAAGCGTTTGACAAAAGCTCACGCCGAATCTGACGGAGTAACTGCTGACGGCTTGGATGTGTAATTAATTTTGCTTAGGTACTTATAAAAATATTAACTTTTACGAATTTAGTGGACAAAACCATCAGCTTATGATAGATTTTAATTAGTGTGAGGAGCGAACCAGAATAGAGAGCCGAGACGAAACATGGACAGTCGCCGGCTCTCTTTCTGTTGTTCAGGAATTATCTTTTTCTTGGCGATATTTAATAAAAGTGGGCAAATCAACTCGAAAAGAGGAATATTTCGGGGAAGGAGAGATGATAGGTGCCGGCCAATCCCTATCTTTCTTATTTAAGGATTCTACTGGCTCAATTGTCTCTAATTCCGCTAAAAACTCATCCATGGGAGCCACTTCATCCCTTTCTTGATTCTCTGTCTGAGACCAAGGCTCGATCGCGGCTGCCTTGGCGACAATGGCTAAATCCGGGGGAGAATTGCGATCGCTACCGCGCTGGAAATACTGAGCCAAGGCCGCTTTATACTGGAGGGTGTAGCGTTGCTGACGTTGAAGACGGGTGCGTAATTCCTGTAATTGCTGGTCATAGTTGCACAGTTTTTGGCTTTTTTCCTGATAACTTTCCTGAATTAAGGCACATTCTCGCTCTAAACGGGCTAATTGTTGACGCGTGCGGGTCAATTCTGCGGTCAAATTGGCAATAATCATCGGTTGCCGTTGTTCTGCTTGACGATACTGTTCGATTTCTCCTAAAGCTCGCTGTAATTGTTGCTTTTCGTATTGCAGTTCCTCGTTTTGCTGCTGGATTAGGGTATCGCAACTTTGCAAGCGACGATGTTGCTCGGCTAACCGCGATCGCAGTTCTGCGAGAGCTTGCTCCCGTCGCCAGATCTCCGCTTGTAATTCTTGATTTTGTTGACGTAAATGAGAGGATAGAGCCGGCCAATCTGTCTCATCTGTTGATTGACTCTCATGCTCGACAATTTCAGCAGTAATGACAGTATCCGCATGGGTGAGATGATCGAGGTACAGGTCGGAATTATCGTTCATAAAAGCCAAAGGATGAGGAAACCTAGAAGTTTAGAGACGTTAAAAGCCTTCTATCGTTCCAAAAAAAAAATGGGAACCGCATTGTTAGAGACTGCCGCGCGGTTCCACTGCCGATCCTTAAGAGGAGAACACTATATATAACTATAAGCTTATTAGGAATTTTTGTCAATACTTAATGAGAATTTTTTTCAATAAGTTGGGGGAGAGGGGAATCGACTAATACCAAAGGTTCTTCGTTACTTGGTATGATTCGATAGGGGGGCATAAATCGACTAAATCCTTATCTGGTAAGAGACTTAATTGATTAGTTCGCTCTAGATCACAAACAATTGACAAAAATCGCTAAATGCCTTTCTATATAAGGGTTACATCCCTTATAACCCCCGTCTATTGCATAACACCAACCGAAGAGCCATACCAAATCCGTTTTTAACAGTATGATTAACTCCCAATCTAACTTTAAAAATCCGCTCCCCACACCCCACACCCTACACCCTACGAAAAACTTTTTGCCGCAAACCCTAGATATCTATTGACACAAGCGCCGGTCGAGCAGGTTAGCGGCTCGATGTGCTTCAATAATCCTATAGTTTTTATTTTCCTTGTCGTATCATGCCACGTCCCCCGAAGAAAACCCCTAGCACCCCTGAACCCCCCGAAGAGCCAATTAAAACCACTCCTCCTCTACAACCTCTACAAATTATTAAAAAGGGTTCTAGGGCTGCAGTACCCCCCAAACCCCCGGAAACCCCTCCAGAAATAATTGAGGAAAAACCAGCCGAGGAAACGGTAAAATCAGTCAGTAGTGAGATAAAATCTCCTCTCCGTCCCCGTTTCGATTCGGCTCCTCCATTCCGAAAACCAATTCCCAAAGCAGAAATTCCCGTCATCGAAAAAGCGACGGGAGCTAATGGCGAAGTATTTAATCTGACCGATTCTGTCCTGATTACCGAACCTTTTGGTACTCGTATTCCTGCTATTATCGATAGTTTTTATGCCGATGATCAAGGCGAAATCTGGGCGCGACTCAAACCAGTGGAAGTTAATCCCGATTGTCGCTGGGAACAGGCCTGCATTCGCTCTCAGGGTTTGGTAAAAGCCGAGTAAAACAGTTATCAGTTATCAGTTATCAGTTATCAGTTATCAGATTTGAGTTTTAAGTGTGCAGTATTAACAAGTAATTTATAGCGTTTCCTGTTCGCAAGAGGTACACTACCGATGTTGAAAAGCTTAATTAGCAAAGGTTTAAGTGTGCCACACAGGTGTGAGAACCGCAATAGATAATGTCTCTTGCATGATTAATTTTTGAGGGTTCAAAAACGTCAAAAATAAGGATTAAATGGCATAAAATCCGTAAATAGACTATTTAATTGATTATTATTCATTCTTAATTCTCCTGACTACTGACTTCTAATACTAACAACTTTTTGATTTTTACAAGAAGTCCAATGATTTGGTATTCTCAAAAGGTTTACTAGCTATGGTATGATTAAGGGCAGTTTGTTAGACTATGATATTTTTCATGATAATCTGTTTTGATCTGATATCATGTTGAGTAAAATTCACGCTCTAAATTTGGGTTTAAATCATGATAACTACACTAATCGAACGAGAAGCAGAACCAATTTTAATTAGTGACTTAACCTGGAGAGAATTTCAAGCTGTTGAACAGCTAATCGATCGCCCAGGGTTAAGGTTATCTTTTTTAGATGGAGTTTTGGAGATTAGAAAAATGCCAGGGAAAAAACACGAAACTATCAAAAAACGTATTGCTTCTTTAGTAGAAATTTATTTAGAATTTTTGGGATTAGATTTTACTCCTACTGGTTCTGTCACCCTAGAAAATGAATTTGAAAAGGTTAAAAGAGAAGGTGATGAATCTTATGAATTGGTAGCAAATAGAAAACATCCTGATTTAGTGATTGAGGTGGTTGTTAGTTTCCTGTTTTTTCCCTGGCATTTTTCTAATCTCCAAA
>NZ_JAPZQJ010000385.1:0-13558 GCF_027530405.1 Microcystis sp. LE19-41.2A
AGGGAGACTTCATTTATTGAGAGTTTGTTGTTCCTTTCTCACCCTTTGGTAGCTATTCATTTAAGTAGGGAGGCACAATTCTTTGTAGGATGGGTTAGCGGTAGCGTAACCCATGCGGGAGTTGGGTTTCATGCTTCAACCCAACCTACGTTCATCTTATATTTAATTCCACCCACCCACTTAATTTTCTTAATTTCGCGAGTTGGCCTAGGTGAATTTGCCATAATATGGGATATCGTTGCCGCAAAAAACCTAGGAGTTAAATCGTGACAGTGAGAGTTCGTATTGCCCCCAGTCCCACGGGAAATTTACACATTGGAACAGCACGCACAGCCGTGTTTAACTGGCTTTTTGCCCATCATCACCGGGGTAAATTTATCTTGCGCGTGGAAGATACAGATTTAGAACGTTCTCGACCAGAATATACGGAAAATATTCAAGCGGGCCTACAATGGTTAGGACTGAATTGGGATGAAGGTCCTTTTTTTCAAACTCAACGCCTTAATTATTATCGTCAGGCTATTCAAACCCTGCTCGATCGAGGTTTAGCCTATCGTTGTTATTGTACCCCAGAAGAATTGGAAAAAATGCGGGAAGAACAAAAAGCCCGCAATCTTGCCCCCCGTTACGATAATCGTCATCGTTATCTCACCCCCGAACAACAAGCTCAATTCGAGCAAGGGGGGAGAAAAGCAGTAATTCGTTTTATTATTGACGATGATCGAGAAATTATTTGGCAGGATTTAATCCGGGAAAAAGTTATCTGGAAAGGTAGTGATTTAGGGGGGGATATGGTGATCGCTCGTACCTCGGAAAATGGGGAGGAAAACTTCGGTCAGCCTCTCTATAATTTAGCGGTAGTTGTTGATGATATCGATATGGAAATTACCCATGTTATTCGTGGGGAAGATCACATCGCTAATACGGCTAAACAAATTCTTTTATACGAAGCTTTGGGGGCAAAAGTGCCGGAGTTTGCCCACAGTCCTTTGATCTTAAATCAGGAGGGTCGCAAGTTATCTAAACGGGATGGAGTCACTTCGATCGATGATTTCCGAAAACTGGGTTTTCTGCCGCAAGCTTTGGTTAATTACATGACTCTCCTCGGTTGGACTCCTCCCGATTCCACTGAAGAAATTTTTACCCTTGAAACGGCCGCTGAAGTGTTTAGTTTAGAACGGGTAAATAAAGCGGGGGCAAAATTTGACTGGACTAAACTGGATTGGATTAATAGTCAATATCTCCATCGTTTAACCGGTGAGGAATTAGTGCCTTTACTTCTCCCTTACTGGCAAGAAGCAGGGTATAATTTTGATGCTGAAACCGATCGAGCTTGGTTGATCGGTTTGGCTACTCTCATCGGTCCGAGTTTAACTCGTTTAAGTGATGCTGTCGCTGAAAGTCGCTTACTTTTAACCCCTCTGGCTAATTATAATCAGGAGGCTTTAAGTCAATTACAATTAGAGGGAGTTAAGGATATTATCAAGGATATTCTCGCCGCTATTACTCCCGATTTGACCGGAGAAGTTGCTAAGGGAATTGTTGAGACAACCACTAAAGCCCATCGGGTTAAAAAAGGTCTGGTGATGAAGTCTCTACGCGCCGCTTTGATGGGGGAGTTACACGGTCCGGATTTAATGCAGTCTTGGCTACTTCTCAATCAAAAAGGTTGGGATATATCCCGTCTTCAGCAAGCAGTAAATAGTTAAATTGATTGGCTATCAGTTATCAGAAAATTTCTTGTATATTAGGGTTGACAAATGCCCTAAGATTGCTATATACTTTCTAGTATAATGGGAATCCGTGTCGCCCTGCATACCCTGCTCGTGATCGATTGACCAGTATTAAAGTTAAAAACCCGGAGGTGGGTCAAACTTCCTGCTAGGGGGACTGAGGGGACAGGGGCGGATTTTTCCCCTAGCTGTCAGGGACGATCTAGAAACTTTCTTAATTTTCAGGCATTATCCGCAACTTTTCCCTAAATATAGATTTGTTGATCTCCTGACAAAAACCTATGGGTGAAAAAAAACGAATTGGAATTCTCACCAGTGGTGGTGACTGTGCGGGTTTAAATGCCGCCATTCGTGCCGTTGTCCACCATGCCAGTGGCAATTATGGCTGGGAAGTGGTGGGTATTCGAGAAGCAACTAACGGATTAGTTAGCCGTCCCCCAAAAACCACTATCTTTGATATTGAAGGAGTCGATCGCCTGTTGGTGATGGGAGGAACAATTCTCGGTACTACCAATAAGGGGGATCCCTTCGCTTTCCCGATGCCCGATGGAACCCTGATCGATCGCTCTCAGGAAATCATTGACGGCTATCATAGTCTGGGACTGGATGCCCTGATCGGCATCGGTGGCGATGGTAGTCTGGCGATTTTGCGCCGTATTGCCCAACAGGGAGGCATTAATCTGATTGGTATCCCCAAAACCATCGATAATGATGTGGGAGCTACAGAAGTCTCCATCGGCTTCGATACAGCTACTAATATCGCCACAGAAGCCCTCGATCGGCTCCATTTTACCGCCGCTAGTCATAACCGGGTGATGATTCTAGAAGTTATGGGTAGAGATGCCGGCCATATCGCCCTAGCTGCCGGTATTGCGGGGGGGGCCCATATCATTCTCATTCCCGAAATTCCCTACCGATTAGAGAAGATCTGCGAGAAGATCCGGCAACGGCAGCGTCTGGATAAACAGTTTTCTCTGATTATTGTCTCCGAGGCTGTGCGTACCGAAACTGGCAATCGCTTAGTGCAAAAGGAAGCCCTAGGAGAAGATCGTCTCGGGGGTATCGGTCGCTATTTAGCCGAAGAAGTTGCCAGGGAAACCGGGGCCGAAACGAGAGTGACTTTCCTGGGCCACATTCAAAGGGGGGGCATTCCTTCTCCGATCGATCGCTTACTGGGGGCAGCTTTTGGCGTGGCGGCCGTAGATTTGATCGCCAGGAGGGAATTCGATCGCATGGTCGCCTGGCAAAATCGGCAAGTGGTCAGTGTTCCCATCGAGGAGGCGATTAAAACCTATCGCGTCGTCGATCCCGAAGAAACTTTAGTCAAAACCGCCAGGGGTTTGGGTATTTGTCTAGGGGATTGAGATTAAATCTAGGGGAATCGGTGCGAGAATTAACCCTTAAGTATCGCCCTTTCCCCACCGATTAAAATTACCCCTCAAATAAAGAAGTTATTTCACCATTAAGATAACTGCTGTAATTAACTTCCGTTATGGCATAAAATTACAATATCTATTAAATTTTACCCTATCGGTACAAAAAATCTTTTTCTACCACAAGAAACTACTTTTGAGCAATTAATTAATAAAATTTAATAAGTAGAAGCACAGGCAAAAAATAAAACCCCCTCAACTGACTGAATGAAGGGGCATTTATGGTATTTTTGTCAGCAATTTAGCCTACTTTTATGGTTTGAGTTTGCGCTTGAGGGTTGAAGCTGCGCCGAGAGTGCCGAGAGCTAGGAAGCTGAGGGTTGAGGTTGGTTCGGGAACTGGTGGAATCTGTGTCTTCAGGCTAAGAATAAAGCTTCCACCATCCCCAGCAAGTGTTAGGCTAGGATTTCCCCTTAGCTTAATGTTCAAGGCGGAAAAAGTCCCCAATAACTCCACAGAACCGTAAGCGGAACGAGTACCAGTAGTCGGAGGGGGAGTGAAGGGAGAAAGACCAACGCCAGTAAACGGATTCGCATCGGCGATGATTTTGTTCGTGGTATCGACTGTTAAGCCATCGCCGCCACCACCGTTACCGCTCACTAAATTGAGTGCGATCGAACCATTGCTCGGATCAGAAAAATCATAGATCATCCCGTCAAGATTGGCAACGTGAAAGGTGGGATTGGTCACGGGCGAGCTAAACTGAATCTTTAAAGTCGCAGTCTGGCCAGTCTGATTAAACATTGTATAACCTACCCGATCACCTAAACTTTGGGATGGAGTATAGATGCTGCTGTAGCTGTATTGAGGGGTAGTATTATCGATTGTTGTTCCTTCCCAACTTGTTGGGTTAATACCTGCAATCGTAAAGTTAGGTCCGCCACCAGCGAGTATAGAACCTGTAACGTTCACTCCCCCTAGGGTTCCCGCGAATGTTCCTGTGCCAGGTCCCCCAGAGGTAAAGGTATTCAAGTCAAGGAAAACTACTGCTGCTTTCGCTTGGGGGGTCGCAATGAAGATACTGCTTGTGAGCGCAGTGATGGATAACAGTGAAACAAATTTCATTTTTTAGTGGTTTTAAGATAAACGCCACAAACTATACACACTTATCCCCCCCCCGTTGTATCAAAAGCTACAATTTAATAAATCTTTACATTCTTCTCCCTAGTCCCTCGCCTTCGGGAGCGATAGGTTAGTATAGAGTGGGTGAAAACAATTTTTCTCCATTGATTTCGGGTATCTCATGCGTATCCAATGGGATGAAGCCAAACGACAGCGAGTTTTAACAGAACGTGACATTGACTTCACTCGGTTAAACGATCTGCTTTACAAACCTTACATCGAAGACCAACGCTCTGAGCAGCCAGAACAATATCGGATTGTTGGCTTTGCGGGCGGAACGTTAACAACATTCATCGTAGAATACAGAGTCGATGAAGTCGGTGATTACATTTGGGTTGTCACCGCTTGGAAATCAACTAAACAGGAGCGCAAAAGCTATGAGGAAACAGTCAACTGAAATTAAAGATATTGAGGAAATTGCTCAACAAGCACATCTAGGGAAAGATGTCTCTGAGCATTTCACAGGTAATTTTCAGGTTAAGCAACAGATTAATCTTGATTTTCCCCCGGAATTACTACGAAGCATAGATGTAGAGTGTCAATTGCAGAACATGAATCGTCAGGATTGGATCAAGATGGTTTGCGTTGAAAAACTCCGTGCAATTCAATCTAGCAGAATAGCCAATACTGTTTAGTGGGGTCAAAGTATCCTACGCTACAGTTTAATAAATCTTTACATTCCTCTCCCTAGCTTAGGGATTGAAACAAACCTTACAATCTCCTGATTTATACATTGCTTTGGGAGAATTGAAAGGTGGGATTGATCCCGCAGGAGCAGATGAACATTGGAAAACTGCTCGTACTGCTTTGCAGAGAATTGATGATGCTTTTAGAAAAATCTCTAAGCATCCTTATACTTTTTTTATCAGCACTGCTATTGAAACAAAAATGGCTAGGGAAATTTATCAGCAATTAGAGACGAAAAAACTCACCAATGCCGCTAACTTAACCAATGATAATCAACTGGTTTCAATTATGCGTTGGCTATGCCATCTTTAAGCTTAATTAATATCTAGAAAATTACCAGTCAAATAAAGTCCAGTTGGGTTGGTTAGCAACGCATAAACCACCCAATTCTGATTAGATGGCAAGAAGAATTAACCAGCCTAATCTTTGTGTCTTTGTGTCTTTGTGGTTATTTTCTGCGATCGCTTATTGATTTTGCCTCAATCTTTGTCCCACTATTTGTGATAGTATATAGTTAGACTTCGACCATTTGGGAGAGGCAAACTATGATAGATTATAATTTAGACGCGGCGCATAGCATTCTGTATATGCAACCTACATCTGCACTTGCGGCGGAAGATTTCATCAAGATTGCGGAGGCAGTGGACCCCCACATTGAAGCCACTGGTGGCCTTGCTGGCGTAATCATCGAAGTTCCCACGTTCACTGGTTGGGAGAGTTTTGGTGCCTTGGTTGCTCATTTCCGGCTGATACGCGACCATCACAAGTACGTCAGTAAGGTTGCAGTGGTGACTGATTCCACTCTGGTTAAACTGATTGAAAGTCTGGCTTCCCACTTTGTCGCCGCTGAAGTCAGGCAGTTCCCGTGGGGGGAAACTGAGGTAGCGACCCAATGGGTCTTGGGCGGCTCCTGATTCTCTGACAGTACAATAGACATCTCCAGCAATTAACCTCAATCTAGCCTGAATTTTGGAGGTGTCTAATACACGGTTAGACGAACCGCTGGTCCACTAGGAGATATACTTGATCTGGATTACTCGAGTTCTGCAATATCTGCGATTGGGGTTTCAACTTCTAGTCTGGTTTCTGGTACAAACTACTACCTTTCTGGTAGCTACAGTGGCAATGTCTTCACCATCAGCGCCGATGGTAGTAGCTTAGATACACTGATTATTCAAGGTGCTGAGGCTGCTTTTTCAAGCAACGCTTCCTCGGTTCTTTTGGGATTGGTTAATAGTAATAATCTGGTGGCAGATAACTTTATTTAACTTCATCGGGGAGATGAAGTAGTCCAGTAGGGTGGGTTAGCAATGCGTAACCCACCGCCATGATTCTGGGCAGTGCCAAATTGCTGTGTTAGAGTGATAAATACTAGGAATAATCGGTAAATCTTCCAAAGATATCTACTATTTTTGTGTAAAAGTAGTAGAAACTATGGGATTATCCTCAGAGGATTGGTCAGTGGAGAGAGAACCTAAATAATCACTCCACCATCTCTTGACAAATCGCATTAATTGTGCATTACTATATCTCGCTCCATCCTGATATTTTTCTGAAGCTAGAAGGGTATATTAAGAAGGTAAGAGATTCCGATCAACGCTTATTGAGATCAACCTATTATGCTGATTTACTTTATTCATGGAGTGGCCACAAGAGACGCTAGTTATGCCAATAAATTAATCAAACTAATTGAAGAAGAATGTAAACGCAAAAATCTGGCGATTCCCTACTGTTATGCAGGATTTTGGGGAAATGTCCTCAAAGGAACCGAAAAATTATGGCGAGATATCGAGCAAGAATTACAGACACAAAAACAGAAAAATAGTAATTTTAACCCCGAGCAATCCTTTCGCTATCAAAATTTTAGAAAAGAGTATTTATCTTATTTTATTGGTGACGCATTTAGCTATTTGGGCAGCGATCGAGGAAACCAAATTCGCCGCATTATTGCCGACCAATTAATCGATCTTGTTCAAGCTTATCCCCAGGAAACCGAATTACATATAGTTGCCCATTCTTTGGGTACTGTAATCCTTTGGGATCTGTTATTTTCCCAGCGTTTTGACCTTCAGGATCCCGCTCACGAAATTCGTGATCTTATCGGTAAAGAACGGGGCAAACTTTCCCTATCTACTGTAACAACAATGGGTTCACCGATCCCATTTTTAAATCTAACTCTAGGCATTGATACTAATCAAATTGAAAAATTTATTAGCCAGCATCAAGGCCCTCGTTTACTCTGGAATAATCTGATCAATTCCTCCGATATTATCGCTTATCCAATCCGTCCTCTTTTTGATTCCATAACCGATGTATCCAAGATGTTAATGAGCGATTATTATCTAGAAGCGACTGGTAATATTTTTGATTCTGTAGAAATTGCTGCCGTAGTCTTGAATTCCCTTAATGCTCATACCTATTACCTAGCATCAGATAAAGTGGCAAAAAATATCGTAGAGACAATTTATTTTAATCAGCAGGATTATAATCATGGCGATAGTTACAGTCATAACACTTGTGTTGATCTTGCCATAGAAAGAATAGCTAAAATATCTGGAGTGACTAAAGATCTGGTAAAAATGAAACCTCTAAAAGAAAAAATATTACTAGAAGGTAAATTTAAAGATGCCAGTGGTTATATTTATTTAAGCTCAGATTTATATCGTGTTCATCATGTTTATATACAGGACAATCACCAAAATATCGTATATGCTGTATATGTGGGCTGGATTCATGTAGAGGGATTGAAAAATTCGGTTACAGAAATCATCAGACAGCTATGTTATATCAACGATGAAGCAAAGAATAGCTAATAGCGTGATGTCTTGGACAATTTTTTAATTTTCGCTGCGCTATACTGCCATTATTGAGATTAAACCAGCATTTATGAATCAATCCCCCCGTATTCTAGCACTCGATTTTGATGGTGTTCTTTGTGATGGCATGATCGAGTATTTTCAGATTAGCAAACGCACCTATGAAACCCTTTGGCCGGAAATAATTCCCGAGGATTTTTTCCCGAGGTTTTCGCAACTTCGTCCCGTTATCGAAACCGGTTGGGAAATGCCTTTACTGTTGCGATCGCTCGTTCTCGGTATTCCCGACGGGGAAGCTTTAAATAATTGGCCGTCAATTGCTCAAAATCTGCTAGAAAGGGATAAAATAGCGAAAAAAGTTCTCTCAAATGCCCTCGATGGTCTTAGGGATCAATGGATTGAGTCGGATCTAGAGTCTTGGTTAGCCTTACATCAATTTTATCAACCCGCAATCGATCGCCTGGCCTCTCTTTTAGACTCGGATTTTTTGGTCTATATTATCACTACAAAAGAAAGCCGTTTTGTCAAGCAATTGTTACAAAAAGTAGCAATTAATTTTCCGGCAGCGAGATTAATTGGCAAGGAAATTAAACAGCCAAAATACCTGACTATTCAGCAAATACTAGCTGATTTACCAGAATCTCCCGCTAATTTGTGGTTTGTCGAGGATCGTCTCGATGCGTTGGAATTAGTACAGCAACAAGCAGATTTAAACGATGTGGGCTTATATTTAGCCGATTGGGGATATAATACGGCTCAAATGCGCCAAAAAGTTGCTCAAGATACCCGTATTAAGCTTTTATCCCTATCTCAATTTGCGGCAGACTTTACCCACTGGTAGAGTCGGTGACGAAAAATACCAAAACTTCGTCCATTCCCCCATGAGCATTGTTAAGCTTTCTTCATACACTTGTACTAATTGTCAATTTCTTCTACAATGGTCATAGGTCGATATTCCAAAAATTTTGTGGATCTATGATTGACTGCCTGACTGTGGCTCGCTACTTTATTATCAGAGCTTACGAGGATGGTATAGACGCTGAAATGACTAATATGAAAGTCCAAAAGCTTCTATATTATGCACAGAGCTTGCATTTGGCCCTATACGATGAACCATTGTTTAAGGAGGAAATTCAAGCATGGCGTTACGGTCCGGTTTGTCCTGCTGCTTATAAGTTCTACAGTGATTTTGAGGCTGAACAATTACCAATTCCTCGCCAAGAATGCCTGTCTGGGCTGCCATCGGAGAAAAAAGAACTTTTAGCAGAAATTTGGCAATATTTCGGTAACTACCACGCCTATCGGTTGAGTGACATGACTCACGCGGAATTTCCTTGGAAAAAGGCTCGTAAAGGTCTGCCACCAGAAGAAAGTTCCACAGAGCCAATTCTCCTTGATGATATGAAAGCATTAGGTTATCAAAAGCTTGATTTGATAGAACAGGAACATCCGGCCTACAAAGCAGCCATGTCTGAAGTTTTGAAGGAAGCATTGGCGACGGAATCTTCTCATCCTATTGCGAAAGGAGAAGTGCATGACTGGCTCAATTCCCTTCTCGATTGAATCTTCTGACAACTTCGAGCGCTCTTTCAAAAAACTGGCAAAAGTTCACAAAAATAGCTTTGTTGAACTTATTGCCAAAACTTTAGAGGATTTAATCGACGACCAATATCCCCATAACTCCCGTCAGGAACCTCTACCGGGGAAAATTCAGTTGCCAGGGCAAGCGCATCTTAACAATCCTTGACAAAATGAACTTTATGTGAGTTGTTTACCCACGATTCAGGAATATTTGAGGAGAATTTGCCATCTCAATTGTTAAGCAAAAATCGACCAAATGTTAAGATTTTGTAACTATTCTGATTGACTGGTATCACCTGAAATGCCCACGCGGATCACAAAATTGGCCAATTGTCAATAGCTTTTGAGATGCTCTCACCCTGCAAAAACCCCATAAATTTCTAACAATGTCAGCATAAAAGAGTTAATATATTAAGAGATCGCCTGTACGACATTATTACCTTTCTCTACCCGCACGACAGACTTATGGTTAAAGTTAATCTGGATGCTTTAATTCCGCGAGAAGACTTTGAAATCAAAGCCAGCACTAAACCAATTAAGAAAATAGAGTCTATCGCTATTAGGGATATTACACCTGATTCATTTTTTTTTCCCGTTGTTCGTAAGCCCGACTTTCAAAGAGAGACGAATGAATGGGATGAAGAACGAGTATGTCAGTTTATTAAAAGTTTCGTAGAAGGTGATTTGATCCCAGCTATTATTTTATGGCGTAGTGAAAGTGGATTAATTTTTGTTATAGATGGCAGTCATCGATTAAGTTCATTGATAGCGTGGGTAAATGATGACTACGGAGATGGTTTACTATCAAAGCCTTTTTATAATGGTATTGTTCCTGATGAACAATTAAATATAGCCGATAGAACCAGAAAACTGATCGATAAAAAAGTTGGATCGTATCAGAACTTCAAACTAGCTTTAGAAAACCCAGATAAAGTTAGGGATGATATTGTCAATAATGCTAGAGAGCTAGGAGTATTAGCCATTCAGCTTCAATGGGTTGAAGGAAATTCAGAAAAAGCTGAAGATTCTTTTTTTAAAATAAATCAACAATCTACTCCGCTTGATACAACTGAAATTAAGCTGTTGAGATCCAGAAGAAAGCCAAACAGTATTGCAACACGAGCAATTATAAATAGTGGAACGGGGCATAAATATTGGTCAAGCTTTTCTAAGGAAAAGCAGTGTCAAGTACAAGAACTGGCTAAAGAGATTAACAATATACTATTTAAACCACCTCTACAAACTCCTATTAAAACTTTAGATTTGCCCGTGTGCGGAAAGCTATACTCTAATGAAACCTTATCCATGATTCTCACTTTTGTTAATATTGCCAATCATGTTGAAGATGAAAATCCAAATATTGAGAATGATGAAACAGGAGAAACAACGATAAATTTTTTGAAACAAGCTAAAAAAGTTGCTCAACGGTTTAATAGTAATCATCCTTCGTCTCTTGGCTTACATCCGTTACTGTATTGTTATTCTCGATCCGGAAGATACCGTACGGTTTCTTTTCTCGCAACTGTTTATTTTGTTATCAAGCTAGTAGAAACAAAGCATTTAAATGGCTTCATAAATATCCGAGCAGAATTTGAGCAATTTTTATTTGACTATAATTACTTAGTTTCCCAAATCATGAGCAAATATCGCTCTGTTCAAAAAAGCTATAGACCTATTGCTGAGTTTTGGTTGAAAATTGTTGAAGGTTTAAAGAGTAATAAAAAAATAGATTTTATTCTAGAAGATATTGTAAATAATAATTTTAATTACTTAAAAATCGGATATAGCCATGATTTGCCAACTTCAACATCAGCAGTATCACAAAATTTTAGTCAAGACCAAAAGAGTGAAATTTTTATCTTGGAAACATTTTCACAAGCTCCGCGTTGTCAAATTTGCAACGGACTGATTCACTGTAACTCTATTTCCATCGATCATAAAAAACGCAAACGAGATGGAGGTTCGGCAAATGTAGATAATGGACAAGTTACCCATCCTTATTGTAATACAGGCTATAAAAACTAACTTTATTTAACGAAAATCGAGAATTACAATCATGACGAATAATATCCTCGATCGCATCAATCCCTACGACTTAGGAAAACGACTCAAACAAGCGAGAGAACAGCGCGGCATGACGCAAGAAGCGGCGGCAAAAATTATCGAGGTGGCGCGGACAACCCTAGTCGCAATTGAAAAAGGGGAGCGCCGTCTTAAATCCTCAGAATTAGTAAACCTTGCTCGCGCTTACGGTAAAAGTGTTAGTGATTTTCTTGTCTTAACCCCTCCGATTGAATCTTTCGAGGTACAATTTCGTTCCGCTTCTCGTCGTGGTGAAGCGGAAAAAACGGAAGTACAGTCTGTGATCTTGCGCTTCCAAGAATTCTGTCAAAATTACCTTGAATTAGAAGAACTAATGAAGTCGCCTTTACCCCGTAACTATCCCCCCGAATATCATCTAGATGATACTTTTCCCATTAATATTATCGCCGAAAGTATCGCCAATGCCGAAAGACAACGATTAGGTTTAGGAGATAAACCGATTTCGCTATTACGAGATATTTTAGAGCAAGAAGTAGGAATCAGAATTTTTTATCTGCCCATGCCTTCCCAATCGAAATGCTCAGAAATGTACAGTTACAATGAAACCATAGGAGCTTGTATCGCAATTAACGCTAATCACCCGCGAGAACGTCAACTGTGGTCATTAGCCCACGGTTATCTACATTTTTTAGCCCATCGTTATCAACCTGTGATTGATTATCTCGATGAATATCAAAGAATGCCTAAAAGTGAACAATTGGCGGAAGCTTTTCCGAAATATTTTCTCATGCCCACCAGTAGCTTACTGAAACGTTATAATGACATTAAACAATCGCAAGGTAAATTTACTCCTACCCATTTAATTACCTTAGCTCATTACTACGGTGTCTCGATACAATCACTATGCTATCGATTGGAAGAAATGCAATTGCTGCCATCAGGTACTTATAACAGATTAAAGGATAGTAGATTTAAAATCCGAGAAGCACAACAGGAACTAGGCTTAGAAAATAATCCTAATAAATCCTACGATTTAACTCCTACTCATTATCAACATTTAGCGATCGAGGCTTACAATCGAGAACTAATTACTGAAGGTGCTTTCGCTCATTTTTTAGGTGTTGATCGCCTAGAAGCTCGTCGGCTCGCCGAGATATTGCGTGAACCATCACAGGAATTAACCGAAGACTACAGAGATATTGATTTAACTAAAATCAAATAAGTAGGGGAGAGGCTATTAACCTTATGCTGAAGCGATCCTTCCCTATTGTTTTCGATGCCTGTTGTGTTTTTAATCTGATAGCTTCTGGTTGTTTTTTAAAAATCATTACGGCTATTCCCACTCAAATTATGATCGCGCAAACAGTTTGGGAAGAGGAATTGATTAACTTCGATCGCTTTGAAGAAAGTGACAGACTCCAGCTAGATGAATCGGTTAATAACGAAATCATCCAAATTGTTGATTTTGAATCCGAATCAGAAACTGATCTTTTTGTCAATTATGTCGCTATTTTAAAAGATGATGGAGAGTCGGCCAGCGGAGCGATCGCTATTTCCAGAGGCTGGGCAATTGCGACGGATGACAAACAGGCAACGAACTTATTTCGACGGGAAAAACCAAACCTAGAAATCCTCTCGACTCCTGAAATTCTGCAATATTGGGCGGAAAAAAATAAGATTAGCGATCAAGATTTGAAAAACGTTCTCAAATCGGTTCGAGTCAAAGGACGATATTCACCCCCGCGAGAACATCCTCTGGCGAATTGGTGGGCGAGCATTACCCAGAATTAGAAAAATACTGGTATAACTCGTCAAATTTTTAGATAATTTTGCAAAAAAACTCGATTTTATCACTCTCTCGTGCTTTAAATGTCTGATCGATCCATTGCCTCGATAGAGAAATAAAAAACATCAGAGCGAACGTCAACCGCTCAGTGGATGGTACAGGCCGAGAATACCATATCCACTCCCCGCTCACGCCCGAAACCGTAGAGACAATCCTCGTTGACACTCCCCGCTCTAAAGAGACGGGGATTCTTGGTTCACAGAGATTACTTGCTTAGACAGAATTGCTTCTGAAAAAGTAGAGGTATTCTCTCCCCAAGCGTTTATTGGATCGAGCCCAAAGGTTCCGGTATGCCCT